>DATIRX010000197.1:0-12710 GCA_035469225.1 Bryobacteraceae bacterium | reverse complement strand
GGGACCGGAGGTGCCCTTGGTCGCCGGTGTGGTCGACGAGTTCCGCGCGTCCCACCGAAAGATTGTCGGACCCACCCGGGAAGCCGCGCAGCTGGAAGGCAGCAAGATCCATTCCAAGGAATTCATGCGACGCCTTGGAATTCCCACGGCTCGCTACGCTCGCGTGGATTCGGTAGCAGCGGGGATTACCGCACTCGCCGATTTCGATACTCCAGTGGTGATAAAAGCCGACGGGCTGGCCGGGGGCAAGGGGGTCATCATCGCGCAGGATCGCGCCGAGGCGGAAGCCGCCATTCGCTCGCTCGGTCCACGCTTAGTGATTGAGGAATTCCTGCATGGCGAAGAAGTCAGTTTCATTGTGCTGAGCGACGGCAAGAACTTCCTTCCGCTGGAAGCCACGCAAGACCATAAAGCCGTGGGTGACGGCGACACGGGCCCCAACACCGGCGGAATGGGTGCTTATTGCGACGGGCGAATTCTAGCGGATGCCGATGCGCGACACGTGCTGGATAGCGTGATACGACCCGTAGTCGACGCCACGCGCTTCACCGGATTCCTTTACGCCGGATTGATGATGACCGCGGACGGTCCAAAAGTGCTGGAGTTCAATGTTCGTTTAGGCGATCCCGAAACCCAGCCGCTGATGCATCGTCTGGATTCTCCCTTCGGCGAGGTTCTCCTGGCCGCCGCAACGGGCGATCTTGCCGGCGCGACCCTGAGCTGGAAGCCCCAGCCGTCGGTTTGCGTGGTGCTGGCAGCCGCCGGTTATCCCGGGCAGGTCCGGACCGGCGATCTTATTACCGGAATCGACAGGTGTGGCACGGAAGTGTTCCAGGCAGGGACCAGGCAAGGTCCGAAGGGACTTGAAACCGCCGGAGGCCGTGTGCTGGGCGTGACCGCGTCGGGTCCCGATCTGGCTGTGGCAGCCGCCCATGCCTACGCTGCCGTCGAAAAGATCCATTTCGAAGGGATGCACTACCGTCGGGACATCGCCAGGAAGGGATTGAAGCGCTGGGGCCCTGCTACAATCAGAACGATTGCTCCTTGAAGTGCGGGGACGTAGCTCAGTTGGATAGAGCGGTCGCCTCCTAAGCGACAGGTCGGCAGTTCGAATCTGCCCGTCCCTACCAGAAAATTGGGTTGGCGACAGGTCAGCCGTCCGAATCTACCCGTCCCTGCCAGAAAATTGCACTGGCGCGGCGGGCTGTGGTATGAAAGTAGTTCCTCTTCACCAGAAAGTTTGACCCCAGTATGGCTTACGTAATCGCAGAACCTTGCATCGGAACCAAAGACGCGGCCTGTGTGGACGCTTGCCCCGTCGATTGCATCCATCCCAAAAAAGATGACCCCAAGTTTGCCACCGAGGAGCTGATCTACATCGATCCGGTGGAATGCATCGATTGCGGAGCGTGCGTTCCGGTGTGTCCCGTATCGGCAATCTTTGCGCTGGACGATCTACCGGAAAAGTGGTCCGACTTCGCCCAGAAAAACGCAGCGTATTTCGGCCGATAATTACGCTTCGTTAACCCTTCCAGGCAGACGCTTGCTTTAGTAAAGATACTGAGTATAATAGCCCCATGCGCAAAATCCTCCTGATGGTTGCAGTGGCCGGTCTGGCGGCATTCGTGATGTTTGCCCAAGACAAGGGCGGCAAGGGTGGCGGCGGCAAAGCTCCGAAGGCTCCCCCAAAGAATCTCAAAGTCTTCACCCAGGAAAACTGGACCGCCGTGGGTCGTCCGATGATGGACGTCTTTGTGGCGTCGCTCGGGCTCGCCGATAAAGGCGGCTGCACCTACTGCCACATCGGCCCGGGCCAGTTCGACGACGACTCCAAGCCGCCGAAGAACGTCGCCCGCATGATGCTCGGGATGGTGAACGACATCAACGGGAAGTTCCCGGACGGCAAGACGCACGTGACCTGCTTCACCTGCCACCGCGGCACCACGACACCCGCAACCGCTCCCTAACCGTCCCGGTTTATAATGGCCCGTTCATGCACTTCGACGGGCTGCGTGTTCTATCCCTCGAAAGCCGGCGCTCCGCCGAGATCGAGAAGCTGATTCGCGCACGGGGCGGCGAACCGTTCGTTGCCCCTTCCATGCGTGAAATCCCCCTCCAGGACAATCTCCAGGCGTTCACGTTCGCAACCCGCCTGTTCGCCGGCGAGTTCGACATGATGATTCTGCTGACCGGCGTAGGTACGCGGCTGCTGAACCAAATTCTCGAAACCCGGTATCCAGCAGGGTCGTTCGCAGACGCGCTGCGCAAACTTGCAGTTGTCGTCCGCGGATCGAAACCGGCGTCGGTCATGCGCGAATGGAACGTGCCTGTCGCCGTCGCCGTGCCCGAGCCGAACACCTGGCGCGAGATCCTGGCCGCTACGGAAGAGCGGCCCGAGCGGAAGATCGCGGTTCAGGAATACGGGCGCTCGAGCCCCGAACTCCTCGATGGCCTTCGAGCACGCGGGGCCGAAATCACCACAGTTCCGGTGTACCAGTGGGATCTTCCGGAAGACCTTGGACCGCTGCGCGAGGCCGTACGCCGGCTGGCGGCAGGAGAGTTTGATGTCGCCCTGTTCACGACCTCCGTCCAGGTGGTGCATCTGCTGCGGATTGCGGACGAAGAAGGGCTCGAGCAGCCCGTGCGCGAAGCGCTGCGGCGGCTTGTGATTGCCTCGGTGGGGCCCACTACCAGCGAGACGCTGCGCGAGCACGATCTGCCGGTGGATTTCGAGCCCTCGCACCCCAAGATGGGATTCCTGGTCAGCGAAACCTCCCAGCGAGCCCACGAGATTCTACAATCGAAGCAGTGAGCGATAAGCAGGGAAACGACAAGCAGGAGAACGAGTTCTTCCGCCTGATGGCGCGCTACTCTCCGATCATTATGCTGATGCCGGCCAGCGCGCTTGCCGGGTACCTTCTTGGATACGGCCTGGACTACCTCTTCTCGACTACTTTCCTGCGCTGGATCTTCCTGGTGCTGGGCGTGATCTCCGGGATCGTCCAGTTGATCCGGATTCTGGGCCGCGACGCCTAAATGCACGCCGACGGCTTTGACTACGATCGCGCGCTCACTCGGATCAAGCGCCTGACGCTGGTGGTGGGAATCGCCGGGACTGTGGCGATGCTGGTGCTTCGCGGAAGGGGTCAGGCCGCAGGTTTCCTGGCCGGGGCCGGCATCTCCTACGTGAATTTCGAGCTGCTGTGTGGCCTGGCCCACGTCATGGCTCCCGCGAAGACTAGTTCGGCTCCGAAGGCCCGCGGATGGGGCGCCCTGATCGCTCTGCGATATGCGATCGTAGGCCTGGCCGCCTATGTTATAGTGAGGATTCTTGGAATCACGCCGGTGGCCGTGTTGGCCGGGCTTTTGGCGGTTTTTGCGGCCGTGATCCTCGAAATTCTCTACGAGTTAATTTTGCATGCCAGAACATGAACTGTGGCTGACGGCCCTGTTTAACGACTACTTTGCCGGTGCGGCCAACGCGATCCTGGGGATCTTCAGTATTCACGCCGAAAACCAGGCGAGGCCCTGGGAAAACTGGATCGTGATGGAGCTGCTGGTGGTGGCGATCCTCATGATTCTCGCTGCCCTGGTCCGCTCGAGTCTCTCGGCGGACAAACCCGGCAAGCTCCAGCACATCTTCGAGCTGCTGTACGGCTTCCTGAAGACGCAGGCATCCGAGGTTGGCATTCACCACCCTGAGAAATATTCCGCCTTCTTCGGGACCCTGTTCGTTTTCATCGCGGCCATGAACCTGATCGGCATCATTCCGATCTTCGAGTCTCCGACCATGGCCGTCTTTGTGCCCGCCGGCCTGGCCATCTCCACGTGGGTTTATTACCACGTCATGGGCGTGCGTGAGCTGGGGCCGGTGCAGTACATGAAGCATTTTCTGGGTCCGGTGATCTGGCTGGCGCCGCTCATGATTTTTATCGAAATCATCGGCCACTTCGCGCGCATGCTTTCGCTGACGGTGCGCCTTTACGGCAACATGTTTGCCGGCGAGCAGATTACCACGGTATTCATCAGCCTGACCCGGCTGGTGGTCCCCGTTCTTTTTATGGGTTTGCACGTTTTTGTCGCATTTTTGCAAGCCTACGTTTTTTCGCTGCTCACGATGATCTATGTGAGCATGGCCACGTCGCACGAGCACTAAAACACTTTTATATCGATCAACTTTATACCGGCATCATCGCGTCGAGTGTGAGCCACTGATCCCCCAGGACAGCCCGGAACCACCTCCTCGGCGCAATTTAATACGAAAGAGAAGGTACACACGAATGGTTAACAAGAAAACGCTGCTGCTGGCAGCTCTGTTCCTGCTGATTGCCTGCCCGATGTTCGGGCAGACTCCCGGCGGATCGGGCATCGCACCCGGAGAAATCAAGTTCCTCGGCGGCATGATCGGTTTGGGCATTGCGGGCGGCCTGTGCGGCATCGGACAGGGCAAAGCTGTGGCGGGAGCCGCGGAAGCGATCGCGCGGAATCCGGGCGCCGCCGGCGGAATCCGTTTTGCACTCATTCTTGGTCTGGTGTTCATTGAGACCCTGACCATCTACGCACTGGCCATTGTTCTGAAGGGTTAGTTTCACAGTTCGAGGGGCGGGGCTAAACGCCCCGCCGCAAGCTGTCCACATGAAACTCCAGGGCATTTTCCCCGCCATCACGACTCCCTTCGACCACAAAGGCGACCTCTACAAGGTCAAGGTCCAGCACAACATCGAAAAGTGGAATCAGACCGGCCTGGCGGGATACCTGGTCACCGGATCCACCGGGGAGACTCCCTATCTCTCCACCGAAGAAAAACTTCAGGTGTGGGAATGGTCGGCCCAATATGCAGCGCCCGACAAAATGCTGCTGGCCGGAACCGGCGCCGAAAGCGTCCGCGAGTCGGTCAAGCTGACCAATCGCGCCGCCGAGATGGGATACAAGGCAGGCCTGGTTCTCGCGCCGCACTATTACCGCTCCATGATGAACCGCATGGAGACGCAGATTCTGTTTTTCCGCACAGTCGCGGATCAGACCAAAATTCCCATCCTGCTGTATCACTTCCCGCAAGTGACCGGCATTGACCTCACGCCCGACGCCGTGGCGACCCTTTCCGACCATCCCAATATCATCGGCATGAAGGACAGCTCGGGCAATCTCGAAGGAACCAAGAAATTCATCGCGGCTGCGAAACCCGGGTTCCAGGTGCTCACGGGGTCGGCCAGCGTACTGGCCGGGTCGCTGGCCGCAGGGTGCCCGGGTGCGATTCTGGCGCTTGCCAACGCGGTGCCGTACGCCTGCATCAGCATCTACGAGGCCCATCGCACGCGCGAGCCTGAGGCCGCCCTGGACTGGCAGAATCGGATCGCCTGCGCCTCGAAGCTGTGCGCTACCGCCTATGGGATTCCCGGTTTGAAGTACGCGATGGATCTAAAGGGCTATTATGGCGGTCCCACCAGGCTGCCGCTCACCGTGGTCACGCCCGAGGCGCAGCGCGAACTGCAAGCCGCCTTCGACGGAATTAAGAGTTAGCGGTTTTCTCGAATTTTGAGCCCGCCACGCCGACGGCGATGTATCCGCAGGCGATCACAGCCAGGAACATCTCTAACACCAGGCTGTGCCCAACGTTTACCTCGCCCCATCCCGAGACCAGGATGGCGATGATGGTCGCGATCGCGCCATGCAGAATCCAACGCGCCTCGGAATCTTCGGGCAGACGCCGCAGCGCGCGGAAGAAATCGTAGAGCGATTGACCCAAGAACCACAACAGTGCGGCCAGAGCGGGAAGTCCGCGCTCGGCAGCGAAGTGGAAATAGATATTGTGCAGGTGCTGGTAATACCATTCGATGGGAACAGGCCGGGGGATGTCGGAGGGCAGATAATCCAGAAACTGCGGACCCACCTGTTCCGGTCCGACGCCTACGATGGGATGGGCCTTGATCATCTCCCAACCAACCTCTCTCAGCGCCGCGCGATGCGCCTGATCGCGGTCCAGAACGTGATAGGGATTGAACAGGAGAACGGCGCCCGCCAGAACGGGAAGGGGAGCCGCCAGCCATTTGTTCTTCCACCACAGCAGCCACATGGCGCCGGCCGCCGCGCCGACCCACATGCTCTTGGTATAGGCCAGGACGAAGGCCGCCCCGATGATCAACCCGGCGGGGAGCAGCCAGCGAAACCAGCTGTGGTTCCGGGAGAAGAACAGCAGCGCGCCCAGCATCATCAGGGTCATCATCGCCAGCGCGCTGAAGGTCATCCAGTGATCCACAAATCCGGTGATGCGCTCACTCTGGTAGGCGTAGTAAAAGTCCTTGGGCGTGGTGAGGTATCTGTACCCGAACTGTCCGAATCCCCACAGCGAAGAAAGAGTCGTCCCGGCGGCCCAGCACACGACCAGGATCCGGATTTCGTTCAGACTTCGGAGCGCGCTGAAGACCACGAACAACATCAGCCAGACGTAGAATTTCTTCACCTGCGGCATCCCGCCGCTGGCGTGACCGGAAGCGGCCAGCGACACCAGCGTCCAGGCCATCCACAGCGCGACGGGCCACACCACTGGCGGCCAGCGCCATTTGTCGCGCTTAATAAAGACGGCGATCAGAAGCGAGACGATTGCCAATCCCAGCAGGATCTGGCTGGCGGCAATCGAAACAACCGTCGTCGCCGCTGCTGCTCCGGCCAGGTAGAGCGGCGCGTCCTCTCGCCAGGATGAGGATCGCCAGGATGAGGGCATGCTAGTAGCGTGGAACGGAAGGATCTACGACCAGGCTCCAGGCGTCGATGCCGCCGGCCATACTCTGGCAGGCTTCGATTCCCTGCTCGCGCAGCCAGTGAACCACGTTGAGGCTGCGCACGCCGTGATGGCAGTAGACGATCAGCGGGCCTTCCTCGGAGCGGGCTTCCAGATCCGGCAGCTCGCCCGGCACCGAACGCATGGGGACCAGCGTGGCGCCCTCGATTTTGGCTTGCGCGAACTCGTGCGGCTCGCGGACGTCGATCAAGTGAAGTTTTTCTCCGGCATCCAGACGCCGTTTGACTTCCTGGGGATCGACTTCAAGGCGCGCAGCCATCACGACCCATCATATACGGGCCGGTGCGGCCGGGGAGTCAGAACTTTTTCAGTTCGGCAATCAGAGCCTGCAGGCCCTTCTTGTTATAGATCTGCGAGAGGTGCTGCTCTTCGGGCGAGGGTTCGACCACCTGCCGCAGCCGGGGCTGATCGAGTGCGCTGCGGCTGGGCACCCACTGCGTGCCGTCCGCGAATTCCACACTGGCCACAAACGCCGACATGCTTTCGATGGCCAGGGGCCGATCGAAGCGCAGCGTGGCCTCCTGGGTCACCTGGCCGCTCTGATTCGGCGCCAGCTTCACGTCGCCCGGAACCGAAGCTGCCTGGAACTCCCGGCCTTGCTGGCCCTTCACCAGCCAGCCGATTTCCAGGTGCTGCACGGCGCGGTTGGAACGATTGCGGATATCGAATCGCGGCGCGCGGGCTTCGTTGCCGGCCACCCGCGCCAGACCGTTCGACAATTCAATCGGGGATTCGGGAATATCCAGCGAGGCAAACTGAAATTCCCGGTCCGCCTCCACGTTGGTAGCGCGGCCGCGAACCATCTGCACGCCCATCCGCGAACGATCCCCCTGGCGGGCCAGGCTCGCGAGCATCTCCTTGCCCAGAGCTTCAGCGCCGGCGGTTTCGAGCAGGTTCTTGAAGTATTTCCGGTCGCGCTGCGCCTCCAGTTCCCACACCGTCATGGTGCGCTGGGAGTGCAGTGTATCGGGGCCGTAAAAACTCAGGTCGTCGAATAGAACGCCGTCCAGCTTCACTTCCACGGCCGGGCTTCCGCTCGTCAATGGCCTTACCAGCAGCGTCTTGATACCGATCGAAAAGGTTTCGCCGGGGGCCGCGTCCAAAGTAGGAACCGCCACGGATCCCTTTCCGCCGGCCGCGCCGTCCTGGGCGTACACCATCAGCGTCATGCTGCGGATCCGCTTCTGGCTGGAGTTGCGCAACGAGAGCGACGCGTTCACTTCAATCTGGCTGGCGCCGCCGCGGGCAATCACGTTGGAATTGCCGAAATCGGCCGACAGCAGCCCCACCGGAGAGTCTTTGGGCAGATCGATCTTGTGATTGAGAGACTGGCCGCTGGCGCTCCAGGCGAGCGCAGCCACGACGATCGGGAGTGCTTTATTGAACATATACTGCCGTGATGGTCACTTGCCCTGTGTCCTGATCCACCCAACGCGTGCTGGCCGAACCCTGCGTGCTCACCGAGTACATCACCGGCTGCAACCCGCTCTGCTCAATCTTCATCCGCCCGCCGTTTTCGACCAGCTCCACGCCGGCAGACGACGCGCCGACCATCGGACCGCGTTCTTCCTGCGGCGCCGGTTGCGTCAGGGTGCCGCGTTGACCGGTGAACATACTCTGCAGTGCGCGGGCGATGGTTTCCGTATCGGACCGCGGGACATTCAGCCACCAGGCACCGCCGATCAACACCACCACTCCAGCGGCGGCTGCCACCGGGCGCCACCATGTCAGGGCCGCTGCTTTGCGCGCCCGCGGCGTGACGCACTCACCCGCGGCCAGGCCCACGTGGATATTCGCAGTCATCTCCGCCGAAAGTCCATCCCAATCGATTTCCTCGGGAAGGCGGTCTGCGGACCGGAGCATCCGCTGGCGATCCGTGCGGAACGTTTCCAGGAGCCCGCGGCATTCCTCACATCCGCGCACATGCAATCCCGCCGCCAGCCGCCGCCACACCGGCAGATCGCCGGAAGCGTACAGCGCCAGATCGGTTTCAGCCGTATGCCGGTTCATATCTTTTTGCGCTCCATGTAACGGCGCAGCTTCACACGCGCGTTGGCGATATGCGAGCGCACCGTGGCTTTCGAGCAGTTCAGCCGCAGGGCGACTTCCTCGGCCGGCAGATCCTCCACGTCGCGCAGCAGCAGAGCCATTTTTTCGCGCGCCGTCAAAACCTCCAGGCCTTCTTCCAGCCGCTCGCGGTGTTCCCTGCGCAAGACGCGCTGTTCCGGGCTCTCCAGGCGCGAGCGCAGCACGGGTTCGGGCAGCGTCTCCAAATCGGCGAAACTGGCGCGCCCCGAACGGCGCAGAAAATCGATGGCGGTGTTGGTGGCGATGCGCGAGAGCCAGTGGGCGGCTTTGTCCAGATCCTTCAACTGGTCCTGGCGCTGCAAAGCCTTTATAAACGCTTCCTGGGTAAGATCCTGCGCGTCGGCGACGTTGCCCACCACCCGATAGATCAGCAGGAACACGCGGCGCATGTTCTCGGACACAAATCGGCTCTGCTGCTCCGATGACAGCGGAGCTGCGTCGAACCGGGTGGATCCGGGCGCTTCGTTCATCACGCGTTCAGTGGCCGTTAGCAGACTGGTCATCGCCGTCATTGCCATACCCGGGGACAATTCACCCCGCATACGGATGACGCGGAACCCTGTCCAAGCGTGCAGTCCGGCCCGCCAGTCTATAATCTATCGGCGGCCACGATATCATCATGATATATGAGGCCCGTCGCGATTGTAGGGATTGGCAAGACGGCGTTCGGAGCGTTTCCCGACCGGACCCTGCGTTCGCTGGCTGTGGAGGCAGGCGAGAAGTGCCTGGAAGACGCTGACGTAAGTGCCTCACAAATCGAGGCTTTCTACCTCGGGAACTTCGCCGGACCGGGCTTTGTGGGGCAGAATCACCTGGCTCCCTATATCGCCAGCAGCCTGAACATTACGGGCATTCCCTGCACCCGGTTTGAAAACGCCTGCGCCTCCAGCGGTTCGGCCTTTTTTCACGCGGTTTCGAGCGTGGCGGCGGGGCTGAACGACATCGTTCTGGTGATGGGCGTCGAGAAAATGACCTCCCGTTCCACGCCGGAAGTCACCGAGATCCTGTCCGAAGCGGGCGATATGGGGGGCGAAGGGCGCGCGGGGGCCACCTTTCCGGCGCTTTTCGCCATGATTGCCCGGCGGCACATGTACCAGTACGGCACCACCCGCGAGCACCTGGCCGCGGTCGCGGTCAAGAACCACGCCAACGGCGCGAAAAACCCCTTGGCCCACATGCGCAAGGTCATCACCATGGAGCAGGCCCTGGCCGGCAAGCCGATTTCCGAGCCTTTAACGGTTTTCGATTGCTCGCTGATCAGCGATGGCGCGGCCGCGGTGATCATCGTTCCCTTGGAGCGGGCTTCGGAGTTCGCCGATGAGCCGGTGCGGATTTTGGGAATCGCGCAGACTTCGGATTACGTGGCCCTGGATGCCAAGCCGGACATCACCACCTTTTGGGCCGTTCGCGAGGCTGCCGAGAAAGCCTACAAAATGGCCCATGTATCGGCCCGCGACATCGAATTCGCCGAAGTGCATGACTGCTTCACCATCGCCGAGATTATCGCCACGGAAGATCTCGGGTTCGTGCCGAAAGGCCAGGGCGGGCCGTACGCACTGGAGGGGCGGACCGCGTTTCGCGCCGAGCGCCCGATCAATGCGAGCGGCGGGCTGAAGTCCAAAGGTCATCCGGTGGGCGCCACCGGCGTCGGCCAGATCTGCGATGTGGTGATGCAGATTCGCGGAAATGCCGGGGAGCTTCAACTGGATCGGCATTCCCTGGGGCTGGCCCAGAACCTGGGCGGCTCCGGTGCCACGGCCGTGGTTACGGTGCTGGGATCCATATGAGCACCGTTTACACCGAAACCGTGGTGCACGCCGCGCCGGCGGAGTTCGTGGCCGATGCGCCCTATCAGCTCGCGATTGTGTCCTTGGAGGGCGGCGGCCGCCTGACGGTGAGGATCCTGGGGGAGCGGGTGAAGATCGGCGACAAGGCGGAGCTGGCGGAAACGCGCGACGGCATCGAGTTCTTCCGGAAGAAGTGAAAATCTACCTCTACTACATCGGCAAGGCGCGCGATACGCACGCCCAGGCGATGTGTGCAGAATACATCAAGCGCTCGGGACGTTACGCGACGTGCGAGATGCGGGAGATCCAGCCCAAGCGCTTCGATCCGTGGGCCAGGCATCCGTCGGCGCGCAAAATCCTGCTGGACCCGGCCGGGCGCAGCATGGACTCGGCGAAACTCTCCAGGCTGTTCGAGCAGGATCTGGTATTCGTCGTCGGAGGCGCCGACGGCCTGCCGCCGGAATGGCGCGAGCGCGCGGACCTGCTGCTGTCGCTGTCGCCCCTGACCATGCCGCACGAACTGGCTCGGGTGATGCTGGCCGAGCAGATTTATCGCGCGCTGACGACGCTGCGCGGGCATCCCTACCCGCGATAGGCTGAGACTGTGTCTACCTACGACGCACTTCTGATCGTGTCTTTCGGCGGTCCTGAAAAACGCGACGACGTCATTCCTTTCCTGGAAAACGTGCTTCGCGGAAGGAGCGTTCCCCGCGATCGCATGCTCGCGGTCGCCGAGCATTACTACCACTTCGATGGACGCAGCCCGATCAACGATCAGAACAGGGCTTTGATCGAAGCGCTGCGGCCGGTGATCAAACTGCCGATTTACTGGGGGAATCGCAACTGGCATCCCCTGCTGGCTGACACTGTGCGTCAGATGCAGGAGGACGGGATCCAACACGCTGTGGCGTTCGTGACCTCGGCATTCGGATCCTATTCGGGATGCCGCCAATACATAGAAGACATCGAACGAGCTCGGGGACAACTGAGGATAGACAAAATCCGGCCTTTCTCAGCGCACCCGAAGTTTCTGGAGGCGATGACGGATCGCGTGCGTGCCGCGCTGACAGAGCTTCCTCAAGGCCGGCTGGTGTTCACGGCGCACAGCGTGCCGCGCTCGATGGCGGACTCGAGTCCCTATGTCGGCGAGCTGGAACGAGCCTCGGCCGCAGTGGCGTCGGCTGTCGGACGAGACTCCTGGAGACTGGTGTATCAAAGCCGCAGCGGGCCGCCGGGGCAGCCCTGGCTGGAGCCGGACATCGGCGATTATCTTCGCGAGATCCGGTCCGACGTCGTCATCGTGCCGATAGGGTTTTTATCGGATCACATGGAGGTGCTGTACGACCTGGATACCGAGGCTCGCGCCGTGTGCGAAGAGCTGGGCGTGAAGATGGTCCGCGCCGGAACCGCCGGTACGCATCCGGCCATGATCGAGATGATTGCAGAGTTGGTGCATCAGGAACACACGCCGTGCGCGGAGGGCTGCTGCCCTGCGCCGCAGCGGCCGGCGATAACGTCCGGCCTGAAGGCCGGACCTACTTCGTAATCGCCTTGTACACGTCGCGCTTGTTGAGTCCCCGCTCGCGAGCCACCTGCTTGATGGCGTCCATGCGCGCGAGGCCGGTTTCTTCCAGTTCACGGACGGCTTCTTCCACGGACGTGGTAGCCGCGGCGGGCGCTCCCTTCCCGATGAGTAACGTGATCTCGCCCTTCACCGCAGGCCGCGCGGCCAACTGAGCACGCACCTGCTCCGCGGTGCCGCGCAGAAATTCCTCATAGAACTTGGTCAACTCCCGCGCGACCACAACCGGGCGATCGCCCAATAACGCCGCGATATCCGCCAGCGTATCCAGGATCCGGTGAGGAGCTTCATAGAAAATCAGCGTGCAGGTCTCCGCGCGCAGCGACTCCAGAGCCTTGCGGCGCTGCGTGGATTTCGCAGGCAGAAATCCGCCAAAGCGGAACGCATCGGTGGGCAGGCCCCCGCCCGCCAGGGCACTCAATACCGCCGACGCCCCCGGCACGGGAACCACCGG
>DATIRX010000196.1:0-2286 GCA_035469225.1 Bryobacteraceae bacterium | reverse complement strand
GCCGCCGACCTGCAGCGCGTATTTCTCGATCCCATCGACCGGGCCCATTCGGCCGAAATGATCGCGACCATTTTGGGCGTCCCGTTTCTTGCGTTCGCGATCACCATCGCCATCGGAAGCCCGCTGCTGGACGTCATTGGGATGCGCGTGCTGCTCCCTCTTTCGCCGATTCTTCTGTCGCTGGGCATGGTGATGATGGCGTTCGCGGGCAACTTCGTCTCGGGGCCCAATGTCTACTGGGCCTTATGGTCCGGGGCCCTGGTGGCGGGCATCGGCTGGGGCTTGGCGGAGACCGTGATCAACCCGCTGATCGCATCGCTCTATCCGGACAACAAGGTTGCCAAGCTCAACGCGGCACATGCCTGGTGGCCCGGCGGAGTGGTCATCGGCGGCCTGCTGGGCGTCGGCATGTCGCGATTGGACCTGGGATGGCAAGCGAAGCTGGTGGTAGTCCTGCTGCCGGCCATGGTGTGCGCAATCCTTACGCTCGGCGTGAAGTTTCCGCCCACCGAACGCAAGGCGGCCGGTATTTCCGCCGGTGACATGTTCAAGGAGCTACTGAAGCCCCTGTTTTTCGTGCTGTTCTGCTCGATGTTCCTGACGGCCGCATCCGAGCTCGCGCCGGGTCAATGGGTGGACCTGGCGTTGACGCGCACCGTCGGAATGCAGGGCATCCTGCTCCTGGTCTACGTCAACGGCCTGATGTTCGTGATGCGCCACTTCGCAGGACCGCTGGTCCACAAGCTGTCTCCGATCGGCGTGCTGTGGTGCTCCTGCCTGGGAGCGTCCCTCGGCCTGGTAGCGCTCAGCTTCGCCAATTCACCGGTGATGGGCCTGCTGGCCGCCACGCTATGGGGGACCGGAGTCTGCTACATGTGGCCGACCATGCTGGCGACCGCATCCGAGCGGTTTCCGCGCGGCGGTGCGTTGCTGATGGGCCTGATGGGTACAGCGGGGACCCTCTCGATTCAGTTCGTGCTCCCCATCATGGGGACCATTTACGATCGCAAAAAGCTGGAAGTGGCCGGCGGCGAGGCGGCCTTCAATGCCTTGCAGCCCGGCCCCGCGCTGGAAAGTATCCTGGGGGCCGCGGCCCAAGCCTCGTTCCGCGCGGTGGCGATTCTACCGGCGGTCCTGCTGATCGTATTCGGAGCTATCTGGCTGTACGACCGGGCATCCTACGGAAAGGGCGGTTTCAAGCCCCAGCACATCTCCGGACGGGTGTATAATCCCGAGTGACATGAATAGCTTGCGAACCCTGGCCTTAGGGGCCCTGTTGATTGGCGCCGCGTCCGCGCAGTGGCTGACCAACAAGACTCCGAATGTGCCTCGGAATGCGGACGGCAAACCGAATCTGACCGCGCCCGCTCCAAAGATGGCGGATGGCACGCCGGATCTCACCGGCATCTGGAATCCGAATCCCAGATTCCTGGTGAACCTGGCCGTGGATCTCAAGCCCGGCGACGTCTCCATGCTGCCGTGGGCGGAGGCGGTTTACAAAGAACGCGCCGCCGGTCTTCACGCGCACGAAGAACCCGACGCCAATTGCCTGCCGCAGGGGGTTCCCAAGATTGACGCGGCGCCGGTACCCTGGAAGCTGATCCAATGGCCCGGCCAGGTGGTGATCCTGTACGAAGCGTTCACGCAATTCCGGCAGATTTTCATGGACGGCCGCAAGCTGCCGGTGGATCCCAATCCGACCTGGCTGGGTTACTCGGTCGGGCATTGGGAGGGAGACGCCCTGGTGGTCGAGAGCAGCGGATTCAACGGCAAGGCCTGGATTGATCAGTCCGGCCACCCCTCCACCGAGCAGCTGCGCGTGACCGAAAAATTCCGGCGCAAGGATTTCGGGCACATGGAAATCGAAATCACCATCAACGATCCGGGAGCCTACACCAAGCCCTGGACGGCCATCGAAACGCCGACGCTGCTGGTGGATACGGAGCTGCTGGAATTCGTCTGCAGCGAAAACGAACAGGACCTCAAGCACATGGTCACGAAGAAATAATGTTCGGGCGAATCCTACTTGGCACGGTGTTGTGTGCGGCGCTGCCTGCATCGGGGCAGTGGTTCAAAGTCCCGACTCCGGGAATCCCGCGCACGCCCGACGGGAAACCGAATCTGACAGCGCCAGCGCCGCGCGGCCCCGACGGCAAGCCGATTCTCTCAGGAATCTGGCAGATGAACGGCAAATACCTGCAGGACATTGCCGCCGACATGAAACCCGGCGAGGTCCCGTATCAGCCTGCCACGGAAAAACTTTTCAACTCGCGCCGCAATGGAGCC
>DATIRX010000195.1:0-2757 GCA_035469225.1 Bryobacteraceae bacterium | reverse complement strand
GAGCAAGGTCCGGCCCCAGCCGCACGGCGTATACGCGGCGACCTTCTGATTCGTCTGCTTGTCCGCTTCCGCAAAAAACAGCAGCGCGGGATCCTTGGGCGTGAAGTACTCCTTCACGGTGATGACGATCGGGATCTCTTTCCCCGGATCGATCTTCATCATCGAGAAATGATAGATACGTGCCAGTTGCTCTTCCGGATTCGCCTGCGCGTATCCCCAATCTTGCATGCCTGCCCTCCCTTGCACCTTGAAACGTCAGATTGAAACGCGAATGAGAATCCATTATCGTACGCGCTTACGGCATTTGGGGTCTGCCGCTCGCGAGGGTCTTCGCGATCCAATCCGCATGCGGGAGACCGCAAGTGGAAAGCGCCTTCAACTCTCGGTCCACGTCATACTCTACCCGGCGGATCGATGGCGTGGATCCATCCAGCAGCAGATAACCCGCGCGGGGATCGCCGTCGTACGGCAGACTGACGCTTCCCGTATTCGCCACGATTCTCGTTTCGGAAACACGCCGGACGAATGCCCGGTGGATGTGCCCATAAACTGCAATAGGCTGGTGCAAGGGTCCGTACACCGATTCCAGCTCGGCATCGCTCGCTTCGAGCTCGGGTGCGCGCCAGCAACTCCCGGGACTGGCGTGCACCAGCGCCACCGGATCTTGCATCTGAACGGGCGGAAGCTCGCGCAGCCATGCGAGCCTCTCTTCACCCAACGCCGCGCGCGTCCAGACCGCGGTCTCGCGGACCGCATCCCACAACGACGCCGGCGCTGACGACTGCGCCGCAAACTCCTCTAGCGACTCGGGCGCCACGAGCATTTCATCGACATTGCCAACTACCCCTTGCCAGCCGAGATCGCGAATGCGATCCACAATCTCCGCGGGATTTGCCCCTCCGTGGGGCAGATCGCCCCCGTGCAGAATCAAGTCGGGGGAAGTTTCCCGCAAATCCGCCAGAACCGCCTCAAACGCGGCCAGGTTTCCGTGAATGTCGGACACGATCGCGATGCGCATGACTCGCCTCCTCTTAGTTGTGACACAATAGCTCGAACGGACAAAGTGAACCCATGCTGACCTGGTGGATGTGGATGATCCTCGGGCTGGTCCTGCTGGCGTGTGAAATGATCACGCCCGGCACGTTCTTTTTCATGTTCCTGGGAATTTCCGGCCTGCTCGCCGGGCTGGCGGCCTACCTGATTCCCGACATGCCCGCCTGGGTGCCTTGGCTGCTGTTCTCCGTGTTTTCGGCGATCTCCCTGGCATTTTTCCGAAAGCCGCTGATGGAAAAATTCAAACTCAGCGGGAAGCAAGGCCATAAGGTGGATTCTCTGACCGGCGAGACCGCGGTCGCACTGGAGGACATCGAGCCGGGCGCCATGGGAAAAGTGGAACTGCGCGGGGCGTCCTGGAGCGCGCGCAATGTCGGAGATCAATCCGTAAAGCGTTCCGAGCGTTTGAAGGTCGATCGCGTGGACGGACTAACGTTGTGCATCCGGAGTCAATAAATGGACCCACTGATTCTTGTCGTTATCTTCCTGGCGTTTCTCGTCATCATCGTTCTGATTAAGACCGCCGTGGTGGTTCCGCAGCAGAATGCGTTCGTGGTGGAGCGCCTGGGGACCTACAGCGGCACGCTCGGCGCCGGGTTCCATGTGCTCACTCCGTTCGTGGACGTGATCCGCTACCGGCACTCCCTGAAAGAGCAGACCATGGATATCCCCGAGCAGATCTGCATCACCCGCGACAACGTGCAGGTTGGGGTGGATGGCGTGCTGTACATGAAGGTTCTGGATGCCCAGCGCGCTTCCTACGGCATTTCCGACTATCGTTTCGCGATTGTGCAGCTGTGCCAGACCACGCTGCGCAGTGAGATCGGCAAAATCGAGTTGGACCGGACCTTCGAAGAGCGCACCAATATCAACTCCCAGGTGGTCACCGAAGTGGACAAGGCGTCGGAGGCCTGGGGCGTAAAGGTGCTGCGCTACGAGATCAAGAACATTACTCCTCCCCAGGACATTCTCTCGGCCATGGAAAAGCAGATGCGCGCGGAACGTGAAAAGCGCGCGACTGTACTGACCTCGGAAGGCGTTCGCGACGCTGCCATTAACAAAGCCGAAGGCGAGAAACAGCAGGTGATCAAGGCATCCGAAGCGCGCAAGCAGCAGCAGATCAATGAAGCCGAAGGCCAGGGCTCGGCGATCCTGACGATTGCCAACGCGACCTCGGAAGGCATCCGGCGGGTAGCCGAGGCGATCGAGGCTCCCGGCGGTTATGAAGCCGTCCAGCTGCGCGTGGCCGAACAGTACATCACGCAATTCGGCAACCTGGCCAAAGCGGGCAATACACTGATCGTTCCGGCCAATCTGACGGACGTCGCCAGCATGATTGGTGCTGCCATGAATGTGATCCGTTCGGCACAGCCCGGTCCGAACCGGCCGCCGCAGGCGCCTCCGCCTCAGCCGCCGCATCCGCCCCAGATGTCGTAGGGCAAACGCCCTAGCTCCAGTACCAGATAGAAACAGTACGTAAGCACAACCGCCAATTGTGCGGCACAGCGATCCACCCGATGATTGGGAAGGACGATGGCCACGCCGGCGTACACTTCTATCTATCGCAGACTGCTGGGGAAGGATGACACCAGTCCCTTCTCCAGTTCAGCCCTTCGAAAGCTGCCTTATGCCGCAATCGCCATCCCTCTGCTGATCGCTCATTTGGGACTGTCGCAGCTTGGGTGGATCCTGATCTCAGGCGGA
>DATIRX010000194.1:0-16606 GCA_035469225.1 Bryobacteraceae bacterium | reverse complement strand
CGTGATCGAATCGTTCCGCAATGCACTGTGGCCAGGCTACAAGACCGGCGCGGGCATCGAGCCCGATCTGCTGGCGCAATTCCCACTGCTGGAAGAGGTCCTCTCCGCGGCCGGGATCGTGGTGTGGCCGATGGTGGAGTTTGAAGCGGACGATGCGCTGGCAGCCGGGGCGAAGGCGGCCGCTCGCGACCCGCGCGTGGAACACGTGATGGTCTGTACGCCGGATAAGGATCTGGCCCAATGCGTCCGCGGCACACGCGTCGTCCAACTGAATCGCCGCACGCGCATCACCTACGACGAGGCGGGCGTAGTGCGGAAGTTCGGGGTTTCACCGCCGTCGATTCCCGACTACCTGGCGCTGGTCGGCGATGCGGCGGATGGCTATCCGGGACTGCCGGGCTGGGGCGCAAAATCCTCGGCTGCGGTTCTGGCCAAGTTTGCCCATATAGAATCCATCCCCAAGGACCCGGGCGAGTGGCACGTCAACGCCACCAACGTGGGCGCCCTGGCAAACACGCTCGCGAACGAGCACGACCGGGCGCTCCTGTTCCGAACGCTGGCCACGCTGCGAACCGATATCGCGCTCTTCGACGACGTCGAGCAACTGCGATGGGACGGCCCCAAGCCGGGCTTCGATGCCTGGGCCGCACGATTCGACCAGGCGGTCACCGGGACCAGGCGTCCTCGTTAACTCAACAAGTTACGGCTATCTGCCGATAGGAATGGGCATGGAAGGGAGCGTGGAGGGCTTGCGTCCGGCGAAAGTATTGATTACATTGCTTAGAGGCCCCGGGTAAAGCTCCCCGGAGCTCGCGGAGAGGCCGCAATTCTTTAGAGGGGGCCAAATGAGCAAAGGCAACAGCGGATTCCGCCGTGCGCGCGCCGTGCAGCAACATGTGAAGCGGAACCGCTTGCTGAGCCTGGCGGCTGCGCTGGCTCTGGCAGTCGTGCCGGGCTATCTCCAGATCGCTCGCTCGCAGCAGGCTACGCCCGCTCCGGCCGCGCTGGCGACTTCGGCGGCGTCCGAGCGCGCCCTGCTCGACAAGTACTGCGTCACCTGCCATAACCAGCGTTTGCAAACGGCCGGACTGTCGCTGGACAAGCTGGACGTCGCGAGCATGCACGACCATGCGGAGATCTGGGAGAAAGTGGTGCGCAAGCTGCGCGCTGGAATGATGCCACCCTCGGGTATGCCGCGTCCGGATGCGCCGGTGCTGGAGTCCATGGTCTCGTTCATGGAGAAGGAACTCGACCGCACCGCCGTCCCCAATCTCATTCCCCCGGGCATGCACCGCCTCAATCGCACCGAGTATACGAATGCGATTCGTGACGTGCTGGCGCTCGAAGTGGACGCGACCAAATTCCTGCCGCCCGACGATTCCACCCGGGGGTTCGACAACATCGCGGGGGCGCTGACGCTGTCTCCGGCGCTCATGGAGGCATATCTGTCGGCTGCGGGAAAGATCAGCCGCCTGGCGATCGGCGATGTGTCCGCGCCGACCCAGGCCGTCTTTGAAGTGCCCGCGGACACGGCGCAGAACTATCACATCGAAGGACTGCCGTTCGGAACCCGCGGCGGCATCCTGATCAAATATCAATTCCCAGCCGACGGCGAATACTCGTTCAAGGTCAAAGGCGTCACGGGCTACTTCCAGGCTGTCCTGGGCGGCGTCAAGGGCGAGCAGCTCGAAGTCACCGTCGATGGCGCGCGGGTGAAGCTATTCGATTGGGACAAGGAGATTGCGAACACCACCGGGAACGGACGATCCACCCCGCGCATTCCCGTCAAGGCGGGCCTGCACACCGTTGGCGTAACCTTCCTGGCCACCAACGATGTGCCGGGCAGCGAACTGAACCGGCCGTTTCAGAGGACCATGAATACGCCGGGATCCATACCGGGATTTCTGTTCTATCCGCACGTCGGCCAGGTATGGATTGAGGGCCCCTATAATGCCGCGGGCGCCAGCGATACGGCTGCCCGCAGGAAGATTTTCGTGTGCCGTCCAGCGGCGGCCAAAGACGAAACAGCCTGCGCTCGCACCATCGCTGCAACGCTGGTGAAGCATGGGTTCCGCCGCCCGGCCACGCCGTCGGATGTGGCCTTGCTGATGGAATTTTATCTGGCCGGCCGTACCGAGGGCGGAAGCTTCGATGACGGCATCGAAGCGGTCCTGCAGCGTGTGCTGGCGGATCCGGAATTCGTGTACCGCAGCGAACCGGAACCGGCGGGACTGGCCATCGGAAAAAGCTATCGCATCAGCGACCTGGCGCTGGCTTCCCGGCTGTCGTTTTTCCTGTGGAGCAGCGTTCCGGACGACGAGTTGATCGACCTGGCCGCGCAAGGCAAGCTCAAAGATCCCGCGGTGCTCGAGAAACAGGTGCGCCGGATGCTCGCCGATCCCAAGTCCCAGGCTCTGATCACTAACTTTACCGGCCAGTGGCTGAGCGTGCGCTCGCTGAAGTCCAGCGAGCCGGTGGTGAATCTATTTCCGGATTTTGACGACAACCTGCGGGCGGCGTATCAACGCGAGACAGAGTTATTCTTCGACAGCATTGTCCGTGAGGATCGCAGCGTCCTGGACTTGCTGACTGCGAATTATACCTTCGTCAACGAGCGGCTCGCCAAGCAGTATGGAATCCCCAACATCTACGGCCCGCAATTTCGCCGGGTAACCTTGCCCGCGGAACTCGATTTCCGCCGTGGTCTGCTCGGCAAGGGCGCGCTGTTAACGGTAACGTCGAACGCGGCGCGGACTTCTCCGGTTGCCAGGGGCAAATGGTTCCTGCAAACCTTCCTCGGGGTCAGCCCGCCGGATCCGCCCCCGAACGTGCCGATCATCAAGGAAAAACCGGTGGATTCCACCGGCAACTCGAAAGTGCCGACGATGCGCGAAACCATGGAACTGCATCACACCAGTCCCTCCTGCGCGTCGTGCCACAAGATTTTTGAGCCCATCGGACTGGCGCTCGAGAACTTTGACGCGGTGGGCTCCTGGCGCACGCAGGATGGAGACAGTCCCATCGATGCAACCGGCGTCCTGGTGGACGGGACCAAGGTGGACGGGATCGCCAGTCTGCGCGATTCGCTGGTGCGCCGATCCGATCAATTCGTGCGGGTGGTTGCCGAGAAGATGCTCACCTACTCTTTGGGCCGGGGAGTTGAATATCAGGACATGCCGCTGGTGCGTTCGATCGTGCACGATTCGGCCGGCGAAAATTACAAGTTTTCGTCCGTGGTGATGGGCATCGTAAAGAGTCCGGTGTTCCAGACGAACATGAAGGCAGAGGACAGCCAGCCGCGGGCGGCACGCTAAACATTAGGGGAAGACAGCCATGGCATTTATCACCAAAAAACACATGTCCCGGCGGACCATTCTGCGCGGGGCCGGCGCGACGCTGGCTCTGCCGCTTCTGGACGCGATGATTCCGGCCTCCACGGCCCTGGCGCAAACCGCGGCCACACCCAAGCCTCGATTTGTCGGCTGCTTTGTGCCCCACGGCATGGCGCCCGGCTATTGGGTCCCCAGCACCGAAGGCAAATTGGACGCCGTTCTTCCGTTCAATTGGAAACCGCTGGAACCGTTCGTGAATCAGACCGTGATCATGAGCGGCTTGCATTCCCGGTCGGCCGAGCCGCCTCCGGGCGCCACGGGCGCCGACCATTGGGTAGCGGCTGCCTTCATGTGCGCCGTGAAGCCCAAGAAAACCGCAGGCGCCGATGTCCAGGTGGGCACCACCATCGACCAGCTCATCGCGCAGAAAATCGGCCGCGAAAACCTGATGCCCTCCATGCAGCTGGCCGTGGAGGACCCGGGAGCCAATTCGAGCAACTGCGGCGAGGGTTATAGCTGCACGTACACCAACACCATCTCCTGGGCCACTCCGACCGACCCGCTGCCGATGGAACTGAATCCGCAGGTGGTCTTCGAGCGCATGTTCGGAGACGGCAGCACGGTCGAGCAGCGCGCCAAGCGCAGAAAGCGGGACGGCAGCATTCTGGACTCGCTGACGGGCAGTCTCACCCGGCTGCGCACGGCATCAAGCTCGTCCGATCGCTCGCGGATCGACAACTACACGGAAAACGTCCGCGAAATCGAGCGGCGGCTGCAGATTGCGATGGAGGCCTCGACGGTCGCGCCGACCGATATGAGCGTGCCCGTGGGTGTGCCGCAAACCTTTGATGAACACATCAAACTGCAGTTCGACCTGATGGCGCTGGCGTTTCAGGCGGACATCACGCGCGTGGGCACACTGCTGTTCGCCCGCGACCTCACCGGCCGGACCTACCCCGCCAGCGAAGCGCCCACCGCCGGTTTCCATGGCGTGTCGCATCACGGTGAAGATCCCAGGAATATCGCCACGCTCTCGAAGATCAACCAGTATCACGTCAAGATGCTGGCGCATCTGATCGAACGGATGGCCAAAACCCCCGACGGCGACGGAACGCTGCTGGATCATTCTCTGGTTCTGTACGGCAGCAACATGGGGAATTCCAATCAGCACGTCCACTACGACGTGCCGCATGTGCTGGTGGGCGGATTGAACGGGAAACTCAAAGGCGGCCGTCATCTGGCCTATCCGACCAAGACCGTACCGACCGGCAATCTTCTGTTAAGCGTGCTGGACATGTTCGACATTCACCAGGACAGCATCGGAGACAGCACGGGCCATCTGGAGAATCTATGAAACGCGCCGGGCTGTTCCTGCTGCTATCGATGGTCGGTTTCGCCGCGGGACCATCTGACGTTGCAGACGCCGCCATGCGCGGAGACAAGGCCGCTCTGCGGGCCCTGCTGGCGCAGCGCGCCGATGTGAATGCTCCCCAGGCCGACGGTGCGACGGCGGTTCACTGGGCGGTGTTCCGATCGGATCGGGAGATGCTGGACCTCCTGATTAAGGCCGGGGGCAACGCCAAGGCTGCCAACCGCGAGGGCGCCACTCCGTTGTGGCTGGCGAGCGTCAATGGCGATGCCGCGATCGTTTCCGCGCTGATCAATGCCGGAGCCGATCCCAACGAGAAACTTCCTTTGGGCCGGACTCCCCTCATGGAAGCGTCCCGCACCGGCAACGTCGATACGATCAAGGTGCTGCTGGACCGCGGCGCGAAAGTGAATGCGAAGGAAACCCTCCGCGGAACCACGCCGCTGATGTGGGCCGCGGATGAAGGCCATGCTCCGGCGATCAAGCTTTTGATCGAGCGCGGGGCCGATATCAAGGCGCAATCGAGTCTGGTGGAGCGCGGCAGGGGCCCGGCGCTGGGAAAATCCAGCGATCCCCGAAAGCAGGTCGCGGCCCAGGGTGCAGCGCGCGCCGCCGGAGAAGCGTCGCCGCCGCTAGGCGCAGGTCGCGCGGGCGGGGCGGGAGGGCGTGGCGGACGAGGAGGCCGGGGCGCCGCAGGGGCTGCCGCAGCCACCCCGGGTGCCGCAGGCTTCGATCAGACAGATCAAGCGGCGGATTTTACAGATGACGCCGCAGCCGCCGCGTTCGGTTTTGGCGGATTCGGCCGCGGAGTGGTCGTGAAAGACGGCGGAGCTCTCACGCCGCTGGTGTATGCGGTGCGCGCCAACGATCTGGAGTCCGTCAAAGTTCTGCTGGCGGCGGGCGCCGACGTGAATCAGGTCACCGGCTATGGCTGGAGCCCCTTGCTGGTGGCGACGCAGAATCGCTACTACAAGCTGGGCGCGTACCTGCTGGAGCATGGCGCCGATGTGAATCTCGCCAACAAGGGCGGCTGGACGCCGCTTTATCTGGCGACCGATAACCGCAATATCGAATCCGGGGATTACCCCGTCCGCAAGGGCGACATGGATCACCTGGATTACATCAAGCTCCTGTTGGACAAAGGCGCCAACGTGAACGCCCGCGTGAAGGACAGTACCGAGACGCGCACGGTTTTCACCAACCAGTGGCTGGATGAGAATGGCGCGACGGCTTTCCTGCGCGCCTCCCAATCCGGCGACGTCGTCCTGATGAAGCTTCTGCTGGCCCATGGCGCCGATCCGAAGATCGACACGGTATTGCATGTGACGCCGCTTCAGGTAGCCGCCGGAATCGGCTGGGTAGAGGGAATTACCTACGAGTGGTCGCCGGAACAGACCCTGGAAGCCGTGAAGCTGCTGCTGGACCTCGGTCTCGACCCGAACGCGCAGGCCGACACGGGGCGCGTGGCGCTGCACGGCGCCGCGCACAAGGGAAGCACCGCCGTGGTGCAGCTCCTGGTGGACCACGGAGCCAAGCTGAATATCCGTGATTACGGAAACACGGACAACCGCGGCGGCAAACTCGCGATCCACACCTGGGAGCCGGTGGATTACGCCGACGGACTGGTTCGCGTGGGCGTGCAATCGGCCATCGCGCATCCCGAGACCGGGCTGCTCCTGCGCAAATTGATGACGGCCGCCGGGCTGCCGGCCCCGCCGGTGGGCCGCACGCTGGAGTCCATTTGCGTGACGGACGCCTGCGATTGACGTCTTGAATCCAACGGGTTTCTCGCTCCGCCCTTTGAACCTTTAAGGGACCGTCGTGTACCATTGTAGTTACCTGACCTAAACACTCTTCGCGCTCCATTTGGCGCACAAGACTGAGGTTTCCATGTTTTCCTGGATTTTAAGAGCGCGATGCGTGTTGCCGGCGATGGTCCTTGGCGCGTTGTGCCAAGGGGCGTCGGCGCAGGGCGCTGCCGGAGCCTTCCCGCGGACTGCCGATGGCAAGCCCAATTTACAGGGAATCTGGCAGGTCCGCAGCCAGGCGGCGTATGATCTGCAGGATCACCCCGCTAGCGCAGGGATACCCGCAGGCAAGGGAGTCGTCGAAGGGGGCCAGATTCCCTATCAGCCTTGGGCGGCCGCGAAAAAGCTCGAGAATTTCAAGAATCGGCAGACGGCGGATCCGCTGGGGAAGTGCTATTTTCCAGGCGTCCCGCGGATCATGTATCTGGCGTATCCGTTTCAAATTTTCCAAACGCCCGAGCACGTCGCCGTCACGTTCCAGTGGTCCCAGGTTCACAGGCTGATCTACACCAACGGGAAGCCGGCCCCTCACGAGGGAATCGAGTCCTGGATGGGGTATTCACGCGGCCGCTGGGAAGGCGACACGCTGGTGGTCCAGGTTGCGGATCATAACGATAAGACCTGGTTCGACATGGCTGGAAATTTTCACAGCGAGGCGCTGAATGTCGCCGAGCGATATACGATGCTGGATGCCGATACCATCCGGTACGAAGCCACCATCCAGGATCCCAAGGTGTTCACGAAACCCTGGAAGATCAGCGTGCCGCTGATCCGGCAAAAGAACATCGGCCGCCTGCTTGAATACCAGTGCCAGGCGGAAGCGGAAGAAGCCAGCGGCGCGTTCGAGCGCGACCCGCGCACGTGGTATCCGCAACCGGGGTCACCGCCCTCGCCGCTGGGAAAACCTGCCGTGATGCCGGCCGTCGCCAATCTGCCGGACGTGAAAACGGGCGCAAATCTTCGCCGCACCGCAGATGGGAAACCGGACCTGACAGGTTACTACCAGTCCAATGGCGGAGGCGCCAACTATGGGCTCGAACGCCACGGTAAGGACTTTCTTACACCGGGCACTCGAGGTGTCGTCATCGATCCAGCGGATGGGGTGCTGCCCTACCAGCCATGGGCACGGGAGGAGCGGATTAACCGGGAGCTGCCTTACAGGGGATACGATGATCCGACCGCACACTGTTTTGTGGCCGGGGTTCCGCGATCCATGTATGTGCCGTCGCCGTTTCAGATTCTTCAGCCGCCCGGATATGTGGTCCTGCTGTTCGAGCGCATGTCCTGGCGGATCATTCCTCTGGATGGACGCGCCCACATTCCGGACAATATCCGCTTGTGGCAAGGCGATTCGGTGGGGCACTGGGAGGGCGACACCCTGGTTGTCGACACAACCAACCTGAACGGCAAGGCCTGGTTGAACGAGGTGGGAGATGTGGTGAGCCACGCCGAGCATGTGGTGGAGCGTTTTACTCCCACGGCGGATGGAAAGATCACATACCGGGCCACAGTCACGGATCCGATTGTGTACACCCGTCCCTGGACCATCGAAATTCCGCTGACCAGGCAGGCCGACGAACTGCTCGAGGTCGCCTGTCATGAGGACAACGGAGATCTGCCGCATCTCAAAGCGGTCAGAGATGAATTTCGGGCCAGGCAAGAGAAGGAGAAATAGCGGGATGCGAATTGGAAACCTGGGTGCACTCCTCGTCACGGTCACATGGATCTCCGGGACGCTGTGGGCACATCACTCCTTCACCGCCGAATTCGACCAGAACAAACCAGTCAAGCTGGTGGGCAAGGTCACGGAGATGAAATTTTCCAACCCGCATTCCTGGATTTATATCGACGTCGAGACCGACGGCAAAATGGTGAACTGGGCGCTGGAGACGGGTGCTGCGAATGCGCTGATCCGGCGGGGATGGAAGAAGACGGATCTTCCGGCCGGCACCGTACTCCACGTCGATGGCTGGCAGGCTCGCAACGGCTCGCCCACCGCGAACGTGTCCAGCGTCACATTCCCCGATGGGCGGCGGCTGTTTGCCGGCTCGTCCAACGAAGGGGCACCCTCGAAATAGGAAGGTTTTCGGACTAACATGTCTTACTCTAGCGGTCGTCAGCTGGTTCAGCTTCCCGGTCCCACCAACGTGCCCGAGCGCGTCCTGCGCGCCATGTCGCGGCCGACCATCGATCATCGAGGCCCGGAGTGCGGGCTCCTGGGACTGGAAGTCTTGGAGGGAATGAAGGAGATCTTCCAAACGTCGGGAAAAGTGGTTATCTTCCCGTCCTCTGGATCCGGAGCCTGGGAGGGCGCCCTCACCAATACTCTCTCGCCGGGCGACAAAATACTGATGTTCGAGGTCGGCCAGTTTGCCGCCTTGTGGATCCAGGTGGCCATCAAGCTGGGTCTGGATGTAGACGTGGTCGCAACCGACTGGCGGCATGGCGTGGATGCCCCGGTGGTCGAAGCCAAGCTTCGCGAGGATCGCGAGCATAAGATCAAGGCCGTCGGTGTCGTGCACAATGAAACCTCCTCGGGCGTCACCAGCTCGGTAAGCGCGGTTCGAGCAGCCATGAATCGCGCCCAGCATCCGGCGCTTTTGCTGGTGGACGTCATCTCGTCGCTCGCCTCCATTGACTACCGGCACGAGGAATGGGGAGTCGACGTATCCATCGGCGGCTCGCAGAAAGGCATGATGCTGCCGCCGGGCCTGGGATTTAATGCGATGAGCGAGAAGGCGCTGGCTGCATCCAAATCGGCCCGGCTTCCACGATCCTACTGGGACTGGCAGATGATGCTGGCGCAAAACGCGAACGGTTTTTTTCCGTACACGCCGGCCACCAATCTTCTATTCGCTCTACAAGAATCCCTCAACATGCTGCGTGAGGAGGGGCTGCAGAACGTCTTCAAGCGGCATGAGCGGCATGGCGAGGCGACGCGGCGCGCCGTGCGCGCCTGGGGTCTGGAGAACGTGGCTCTGGATCCGAAGGAATACAGCAACTCAGTCACTGCCGTATACACGCCGGCAGGTCACTCGGCGGACGAGCTCCGCAAAGTGATTTTGGAACGGTTCAATATGCCCCTGGGCACGGGCCTGGGCAAGTTGCAGGATAAAGTTTTCCGCATCGGGCACCTGGGCGACTTCAACGATCTGATGCTGGCCGGAGCGCTGAGCGGCGTGGAGATGGGGCTGGATCTGGCCGGCATTCCCCATCGCAAGGGCGGTGTCGCCGCAGCGCTGGACTACGTGACGGAATCCCACAGGGCGGCCGCCGCTCCGGTATCAGTCTAGCCTGACGGCTCCTATCCCGGCGGCCCGGATCTGCTCTACCAGGAAATCGACCACTCGCTCGAATGGATCGAAGCCAAAGGCTTGCCCTATGGGCACGCGCAGATTGGAATTGGCGTTGATGTCGTAGAACACCAGGCGGCCGTCCGGGGCTTCGAGATACTCAATGCCGCCGACATCCAAGTGGCCGGCCGCCATCAATCTCTTGCCGGCATCGACGGCCGAGGTCGGCACGCCCGGATACGGATGGAACTCGACAGGTTTGGCCGGCTTGGTTTCCGGCACCTCGCAGTGCGAATCGCCGGATAGGGGATTGCATACTTCTGACGGACAGAGGTTGAATGAGCCGTGAGATATGACCCGCATTGCGTAGAGCAATTCGCCGCCTAGAAACTCCATCCGGACGATACCTTGTGACGGAGCGACTTGACAGTACTCCTGCAGCGCCAGCAGATGATCCGGCAGCCACAGATCGGGCCGGTCGCGGAGCAGGCGGACAAGTTCATCGGATCCGTTCAGCAAGTACATCCGCGCGCCGCTGCCGCCTTGCTCCGGCTTCAGCAGGGCCGGCCAGCGATCGCCCCATTGAGCGAGTGCCGCATCCACATCGTTAAACGCGAGAGTCCGCGGGTGCGGGATGTTCAGACTGGTCATCAGGGCCGCTTGCGTGGACTTGCTCAGCTCGAGTGAAAACGCCCGAGAACCGTTGAGGACCCGGGCTCCTCCCAACTCGAGCGATCGCATCAGGGACAGGGCCAGAGGGACGGCGCGGGTATTGCCGCGCACATACGCACTCGGGCTGGCCTGGTTGAAATAGAGCGGCGCGGCAGGCGCGCGATCGGGGTCGAAGGCTCCCTGCTTAAGGTCGAAAGTCCCGTAGCGAACAGCACGGCGTTCCAGGGCGGAAAACAGCGGCTTTTGCCACTCGGGGTGCTCGAATAAGACGACAAGATCGTAGTCCATGCGCAGTCTCCTCACTATAGTTGGACGGAGCGCCGGAGTGCAGGCTGCGTGATAGACTCACACCCATGAGTGACCATCCAACCCGCCGCGATGTCCTGTTGGGAATCGCCGCCGCACCTCTTCTGGAAGACTCTTTGGAGGCTCAGGATGCCGCTTCCTCGATTTGTTTTCTGAGCACGGTCGAGATGGCCAGGCTCATTCGAACCAAGAAGCTGTCGGCGAGGGAGGCCCTGGCGGCGCACCTGAAGCAGATCGAGCGGGTGAACCCCAAGGTTAATGCCATTG
This sequence comes from Bryobacteraceae bacterium, assembly GCA_035469225.1. Classification (GTDB taxonomy): domain Bacteria; phylum Acidobacteriota; class Terriglobia; order Bryobacterales; family Bryobacteraceae; genus Palsa-187. The sequence continues at coordinate 5,559 of DATIRX010000194.1, read as the reverse complement.
TGACCCTGGTGCCGGAAATGGCCGCGGCGGCCGCCGCAAAGGCCGACGAGATGCAGGCGCACAAGGAGACGCTGGGGCCGCTGCACGGCCTGCCGGTGGCACACAAGGATTTGCTGGAAACCCGCGGCATTCGCACGACTTTTGGATCGCCGCTCTATAAAGACAACATCCCTGCGGAAGACGATATCGTTGTCGAACGGATGCGGCGCGCGGGAGCGATCACCATCGGCAAAACCAACACGCCCGAATTTGGCTCGGGATCGCAGACGTTTAACAAGGTGTTCGGTGCAACCCACAATCCCTACGACCTGACCAAGACGTGCGGCGGATCCTCGGGCGGGGCCGCCGTTGCGCTGGCTTGCGGGCTGGCGCCGGTTGCCAGCGGATCCGATACGGGCGGCTCGCTCCGTAATCCTGCCGCGTTTTGCAACGTGGTTGGTTTCCGGCCCTCGATCGGCCGCGTACCGAATCCGAAGGCGGCGTTTGCATGGTCCACGCTGAGCACCTCCGGATGCCTGGGGCGCTCCGTGGCCGACCTGGCCCTGGCACTGAGCACGATCGCCGGATCCGATTCCCGCACGCCGCTCTCCATCAACGAACCGGGAGAACGCTTCGCGCGCCCGCTGGACCGCAGTTTCAAGGGCGTGCGCGTAGCCTGGTTCAGGGACCTGGGCGGGGCGCCCTTCGACCCGCGCCTGCGCACCGTGGTGGACGGGCATCGCAGAACATTTGAATCGCTGGGGTGCATTGTCGAGCAGGCGGAGCCGGATTTCGCGCCTGCCGAGATCGCGTTTCGTGTGCTGCGCGCATGGAATTCGGCGAATACCTATGGCGCGCGACTGCAGGAGCATCCAGACGCTTTCAAGGACACCCTCAAGGGGGAGATCGAAGAGGGGCTACGGCTGACAGGCATGGAAGTTGCGCGCGCCGAGACCGCCCACGGCCAGCTCTGGCGGCGCTTTCAGGCGTTCCTCGAAACGTATGAATACTTCGTTCTGCCCACCACGCAGCTGCCGGCTTTCGACATCAACACGCCGTACCCAACAGAGATCGCAGGGGTGAAGTTCAATAACTACATCGACTGGATGAAGTCCTGCTGGTATATCTCCGCCACCGGGAATCCAGCGGCCTCGGTGCCGGGCGGGTTTACGCCAGAGGGTCTTCCGGTCGGCGTGCAGATTGTCGGCCGCAATCGAGAAGACTTTGGCGTCCTGCAAATGGCACACGCCTTCGAACAGGCGACCGGCTTCGGCAAGAAGCGCCCAGCCATCGCGTAGATGCTGCCGCGTTCGATCCCGTTTTCACGGCTAAGGCTTGCCCCGGCGGCAGCGGCGCCGGATTGCCGGGTGAAGGGGCCTCTCGGTCCGAGAGCTCCTGGGCCAGAACGTTTTACTTGTGGAGGTGGAGGCGGCGCTTGATGTCGGGGCCAAACTCCGTCCACATGCTTCTTGCGATCGGATCAAGGACGATCCCAAAGGCTGCTTGCCGATAGTAGTTGGGCCGATATGCATGTTGGCGCCAGGGATGCCACTCATCGGTTACGGCCGCGGTGCCTACAATACCGGCAAAGCGGGCGTAAGCAAATTCCGAGCCCGTCGGCGTCGGGACGATGTACGCACGAAGGAGCGCATAACGCAGCCGGGCTTTTGCGCCCTGCTGCCCGCTTGATCGGTAGCGAATGTCCTCCTGGCGCCAGTTCGCTACGCCGAATTCGATACTGTTCCTGAGCGTGTTGCGAACAAGCGACCCCTCAAACCTGTTTAGCATCGGCTCATAGCGGGACTCTGTCTTCCATACAAACTGGTGGACGTAATGCCGGATCATCGAATTGCCGACTGCGGAGGCCACAGGCTGAAGTCCAAACGTTTGGTGGACGAACAGCAGAGTCCTCTCCCGTCTTGAAATGAAAAGTTCTTCCGGATTCTTCGCGTCGCGGACCAGAGACCGTTTCAGGTTCGCGTTCATGCGGTCCTGGTTGTTGTCCTGGAACGTTATCTTGTGAAACAGGAACTCGTCCAGGTGCGGAAACATTTTTTGCGGGCCGTTCCCGTCCAAGTGCATGTCGGCTTTCAGGGAGCCATCCGGCAATTTGAGAAAAACGACGTGAGTGGAAGGGTTTTCCACCTCGCGATACGCTACAGTCGAAATCGGATGAGTATGCGCCAGGCGGCTCCAGATGGAGTCCCTCTTATACCGCGGGTTCGCACCCAAATATTTCAGGAGAAATTCCGCCCCGGAGACGATGGGGACGTGCTTTTTCGCGGGCGTGCCGAAAACGATGCTGTCCGCCAGATCTTGATGGGACAACTTTTCATTCAAGTTGTCCAGGAGCGAATAGTGCGTTGTCTCCGTCTGACCATGCACACACGCAGAGAGCAACAGGACCACTGCAATCAGTTTCAGACTTCCGTCCCCCTTCAAGGGCGACTTCAGCCTGGGCAGGCACCAAGTGCGCCGCACGGCGTGGCTCCAACCTCAGCCCGCTATGAAGCGATTGGCCCAAAGTGGCTCCCCAGAGTGGCTGCTCTGCAACCGCCGCCGACCCAAGGTGAACTCACATCGATGAATTCGGCCGTAGCCAGTATGACATGGTGCGGAGGACAAAGCTGTTCACTATTGAACAGTGACGGCTCCGCAAGCCCCCAATCGTCGCATTGCGGTCCTTGACGATTTGGGGCCGTGAAGCGATCGCCAGCGTATGATACCTTTGATCGAATCATCTCGAATGGGAGGCACCGGTGCGTACATTTAAGCGGGAAAACGTTGCTGTGGCGGTGGGAGTCCTGACGCTTTCAGGAGGAATGTGGCTGCGGGCGCAGCAACCGGGCGCCAAGCCGGTGAACGTGGACGCCAAGGTGCTGCGCAACGCCGGCACGGCCAATGACGGGCTGCCCGGCTCCTGGCTGACGTACGGGCGCTCACAGGGCGAGACGCGCTATAGCCCGCTGAAGCAGATCAACGACACCAACGCGAAGCGCCTGGGCCTGGCATGGTCGTACGTAGTGGGCGCAGGGGGCGGCAATCAGGAAGGCACGCCGCTGATGTGGAACAACACCCTCTACGGCATCACGACGTGGAGCGTGGTGTACGCGGTGGACGCGCGCACAGGCAAGGAGTTGTGGCGCTGGGATCCGGAAGTGAACCAGACCGCTGTGCGGCCGAAGATCTGCTGCGGCATCGTGAACCGCGGAATCGCGATCTACAACGGCATGATCATCGCGCCCATCAACGACGGACGCCTGCAGGCGCTGGATGCGATCACGGGCAAACCGGTGTGGGAATCGCGCATGGCCTATCCGCAGGATCTGTACACCCTGACGATGGCTCCGCGGATCGCCGGCGGCAAAGTGATCATCGGGGCGTCGGGCGGCGACAAGCCCACGCGCGGATTTTTCGCGGCGTTTGACGCAGCGACCGGGCATCAGGCGTGGAAGTTCTACACGGTTCCCGGCAATCCGGAGCTGCCGGCGGAAAATGAGGCGATGAAGGCCGCCCTTAAGACCTGGGGTGGCGACTTCTGGACCAAGGGCGGCGGTGGAGCGGTCTGGGACGGCTTCGCCTACGATCCCGACGCGAACCTGGTCTACGTCGGCACGGGCAACGCCGAACCTTGGGTGCAGAAGTTTCGCGGCGCGCAGGGAGTGGACAATTTGTACACCTGCTCGATCCTGGCGGTGGACCTGACCACGGGCCTGCTCAAGTGGCATTTCCAGACCACGCCCAACGACAACTGGGATTTCGACAGCGTGCAGCAATTGATGCTTCTCGACCTGAACATCAAGGGCAAACAGCGTAAGGTGATCACCCAGGCCTCCAAGAACGGCTTCTTCTGGGTCCTGGATCGCGTCACCGGCGAATTCATCTCGGGCGCACCCTTTGTGAAGACGACGTGGGCCCTGGGACTGGACGCCAAGGGCCGCCCGATTGTGAATCCCGCGGCCTACTACGATCTCGAGCCGATCTCGATCTTCCCGACCGGCGGGGGCGCTCACAACTGGTCGCCCATGTCCTACAGTCCCGCGACCGGCTACGTGTATATCTCCGTGTCGCTGTCGCCGTTCACTTATGCAGCGACGGCGGAACTTGCACCGGGCTCCACAGGCTACTCGCGCGGCTCCGGCACGCCCAAGTTAATCGACAGTCCAGCCATAGGGCCGCCCACCGCCGAAGGCATGCGCGGGGCGCTGCAAGCGTGGGACCCGGTGAACCAGAAGCTCGCCTGGCGGGTCGACGGCGGCGGCGGGATCGGCGGCGGCACGGCAGCCACGGCAGGAAACCTGGTGTTCCAGGTGATCAACGACGGGCGCTTCCGCGCGGTGACGGCCGACAAGGGCGAGATCCTCTATGAGATCCAGACAGGGCGCACGGGCATGGCTCCGCCGATCACCTATGAGGCGGACGGCAAGCAGTATGTGGCCTTCCAGGGCGGCCTGGGGCGGCCCGCTCAGACAGTGGGGCCGAATGATGCGAAGATCGACAACCCGCCGATGATGTTCGTGTTCGCGCTGGATGGGAACGCGGAGATGCCCAAACCTGCTCCACCGCCTGCTCCGCCGGCGAAGCCTCAGCCTCCTGCTCCGGGAGCGGCTCCGGAGTTGCAGCAGCGGTAGGGGTCTCTTCGGTAGTGAATCAGTGAGTGGGTTCGTCGGGCAACAAGAGTTGACCTGTACCTATGGCCTCCTCCTAACGCCACTTGACTTCGTACGGGTAAGACGATATCTTACGAGTATGAAGACGGTTGTCTCGTCCAAGGGCCAGATTGTTTTGCCGGCCGAGTTTCGGCATGCGGATCGAATCGAGCCAGGCCAGGAGTTCGACATCGAACGTCTCGATCGCGGGGACTATCGCCTTGTTAAGCGCGCGGCTTCGCCCAACGAAGGCGCAATCGACTGGCTGTTTTCCTGTCCTCAAAAGGGCTATTTCGTTCCCGTAGACTCTGAATCCACCGACAGTCTGTGAAATACCTGGTCGACGCCAACGTCTTGAGCGAGCCGACCAAGCCGGCGCCCGACGTCCGAGTCATAGAGTGGCTGCGAGCGAATGAGCGGGAGATCGCCGTCGACCCATTCATTCTCGGCGAACTTCGATTCGGCATTCTGATCCTTCCCCGGGGACGAAAGCGGGCTGCGCTGGAACGCTGGTTCGACGGGGGAGTTGGGTGTCTTCAGTGCTTGCCTTGGGACGCGGATACGGGTCTTGAATGGGCGGAATTGCTAGCGCGGCTTCGAAGAACCGGGAAAGCCATGCCGGTCAAAGATAGCCTCATCGCGGCGACCGCAGCTGTTCATAACCTCGCGATCGCCACGCGGAACCGTGCGGATTTCGCGAATGCCGGTGTAAGCGTCGTCGACCCGTTTGTGGGTTGAGACCGTTTGGCTACGGTCTGTAACGCCAAGATCGACAACCCGCCGCAGCCGCCGGCTCCGGGAACGGCTCCGGAACTCCAGCGGCGCTAGAGGGCCTTGCCGGCTGGTGGGTGGCGTTGGCCCAGTCCTACAAACGCAACCCACGCGCGCCTTCTGGTTGGTAGACGATAATATGCTTTATCGTCTAGTAAGA
>DATIRX010000193.1:0-7117 GCA_035469225.1 Bryobacteraceae bacterium | reverse complement strand
GGCTCAGCAAGCGGCGGCGGCAGCTCCCAAGCCCGAACCACTGGCGCAGATCGGACCTGACGGGCCCACCGGCAATGTTCTATACGCGTGGGATCCGATCGCCAGGAAAGAGCGCTGGCGCGCGGCGGGCGCGGGTGCCGGACCATTTGCGGGCGGAAGCCTTTCCACGGCGGGGAATCTTGTATTTTCCAGCGTGAACAACCGGCTGCTGGCGTTCCGCGCGGATACCGGCGAAAAACTCCTGGAGCTGGACCTGCACACTTCGCAGATGGGGCCGCCGATTTCGTTCATGATCGACGGAAAGCAGTACATCAGCGTGGCCGGGGGGCCGGAAGGCGGAGGCGGCTTCGGTGGAGGCGGCGGACCCGGTGCGGCCAAGGGCGGCGAGACGAAAGGTCCCGCAACTCCTCCGCGGCCTGCGCATTTGCTGGTGCTTACGGTGGACGGCAAGGCGCCGATTCCGGGCGCCCCGGCCAACTAACTTCCCGGAGACGTCGCAAGTAGTGGCCGCTCCGTGACCGTCGCGGTTCCGTGCCAGGACAGATCGGACAGATCGGACAGATCGAGAGCACAGGCTTTCAGCCTGTACAGCATTCTTCAACAAGCTCCTAGCGCCCGGACGCTCCCTAGTTTTGTTTGCCTTTGCCTTGCCCGCGGCCTCCGCCCTTGCCCTGGGGAGGCGGAGCGGCCAGCGCGGCTTCGAAGCTCTTCTCGTATTCGTCTACGTGAGCTTTGTAGCCTTCGGGATCGACGAAGGGATTGGGATCGTTGGGGCCGCGCTTCTGCAACTTTTCGTACTTGGCGGCCAGGCCGTAGAACGACGCGTGCGAGCTGAGGAAGACTTCGACCGGAAAGGTGCGCGCCTTCTTATAGGTCGCGCGGAAGTCGTCGAGGATTCCGGGGTATTGGTCGAGCGTCTGAACGAACCGGCCGTTCAGGCTGCACTCGATGAACGTGTAGTACGTTTTGCCGTTTTCCTTAAGATTGGTGCTCCAGGCCAGGCATCCCCGAGTGTGGCCGGGCATGATGTGGGCCGTCAGGGTTGTTCCGCCGAGTGTGACCGTTTCACCGTCATCCACCAGGCGATCGATCGGGTGTTCTTTACCTGCTGGGCGAAACTCCCTGGTCCTGGCTTCGTCCACGCGGCCGACGACGACCTGCGCGCCGGTTAATTCCTTGACCATCGCGTCGCCCTCGACGTGGTCGGGGTGGGCGTGGCCGGCGATCAGGATCTTGGTGTCGCTGAACTTGAACCCCAGCTTCTCGACATTCGCCCGGATGACAGGCACCGACGCCTCATAGTTGCTGTTCATCAGGATGTTGCCAGCGGGCGTGACGAACAGGAACGTGGCCAGTTCCTTGGTCCCCACGTAATACAGGTTATCCATCACCTTGTGCGGCGGAAACGGATCGTTCCATCCGTTCGGCTGAGAAAACGCGGCCAGGGGAAGGAAGGCCAGCAAGAGGAATGAGCGCATGACTATTTCTTAGGCGCTTCTTTGGCTTCTTTGCCGTCGCCGTAGCTGCTGCCGGTGCTCAGCTTGCGGCCGTCGGGGAACTGGATATCGCGGGAGTTCGCCCGGTAGGCCCCATCCTTGGACATGAATCCGTGAACGACGATCTTGGTGCCTTCCGGGAGCGTCGTCCTGGTCCAGCCGTTCCGCAGCAGGACGCCGGGAGCGCCGCCCTCGACCGACCAATGCTGGATCTGGCCGTCCGGACCCTTGACGTCGAGATACAGCCAGGAGTGCGGATTCACGAAGTCCATCTTCACGACCGTGCCTTCGAGCGTAACCGGCTTTGTCGAATCGAACTCGGCGGAAAAGGAATGATGCGCCGACGCCACCGACATCAGCAGCGCGGCGGTTCCCAGAATCGCGGTCAGTTTGCTGTTCATTGAGTTCTCTCCCTAAAACCTTTTGGATCCGGAGCGTTCTTCTGCTGCGGCGCCAAGTGCATTAAGTCGCTATAAAGCAGTTTATCGGCAAACGGCACGCACTTATGTTCGAGTATTTGCACGTTGTCGTCGATCAGGCGATACAGCGGCATCTCGATGGTCCAGGGCCTGGAGAAGGTCTTGGGATCCTCAAGCGTCGCTTCGTACCGGATGTGAGTGGAATCGAGCAGGGTGAACCGCTCGGTCACCTTCAACTGGTTGCTGTGAAAATTGCCTGCCCGATCGAACTGCGATTTTTCGTTCTGGCCGGTGGTGACCACCACGAGCGTATTGCCTTCCCAGGTTCCGTCGGACTTGCCCATCCAGGTATCCACGGGCGGCTCTCCGTGGCCGGTCATATGGATCACCCGATGGGTGGCGTCGAAGGGGTACACCATCAGCAGGTCGCCGTTGCCCTGGGAGATCTGGAACGGCATGGTGTGGTAGGTGACACGCGGAACTCCCAGCATGAAGCACCGGGCTTCGGGATCCGACGCGGGCCACTCCGCGCGATTCTTATTGCGCTGCGCGAGTGCTGCCGGCAGGTAGGGGATCTTTCCGTCACCCTTGATCACGCTCTTACCGGCGGGGATCGCGGCGATCGCGCCCAGACCCCAAAAGTCGTCCAGAGCCTGCGCGGAATGCGCTTCCAGATTCCAGTTGGCCGTGTTCAATGCCTGCCAGACGCCATTCAGGTTCGGATGTCCCGCGATGGTAGCAGGGCGTTGCGCCGGCTGGGCCTTGCCTGGTTGGGGGGCTTGTTTTGCGGCTTGTTTGGCCTGCTTGCCCTGCTGCGGCTGCGCCTGCGCGGCTGACATCAGCGCCGCCATGGCGATCGCGCCGATGAATCGATTGAGCATCATCTACTCCCTATTGTACGCCGTTGTTTTCGCCTCACAGAATAACACGCCCGGTCTGGATGTTCCCGGCAAGACTAATGTAATATTGACTTTGCGGACCCGATATACATTGGGGAGGAGTTTTACCATGACCAAACGGATTCTGGCTCTCGGCGTACTGAGTATCGCGGTGGTCTTCGCCCAGAATGCGGGCCGAGGCGGACGCGGAGCCCCGCCCCCGCCAGCCGAGCCCGGAACCGCGAAGGAACGGCAGCTCTGGGCGTACGACGTGAAGGCCGTCCCGAACTACGTGCCGCCGAAGACGCCCTGGGGCGATCCCGACCTGCAAGGCATCTGGCCCATCAACCACCTGATCGCCGTGCCCCTGCAGCGGCCCAAGCAGTACGGCGACCGGCTTTACAGGACCGACCAGGAATTCGCCAGCTTAACGGCTCGCGCCCGCGGCACCGGACCGATCCCGGACAGGGACTACCCGGACAGACTCATGCGCCAGCTGTCGCTGATCGTGGATCCGAAAGACGGCCAGTTCCCCGAGCTTACCGAATACGGCAAGAAGCTCCAGGCGGAGATGAAGAGCAGCTACAAACCGGGTCAGACCGTGTTTGACGGGATCGAGGATTTCAGCGCCTGGGACCGCTGCATTACCCGCGGCATGCCGGTTTCGATGGAGCCGCGCAACTACAACAACGGCATCCGCATCATGCAGTCCCCGGGCTATGTGATGATCCTGGTGGAAATGGCGCACGAAGTCCGCGTGGTCCCTATCGGCATGCCGCCGCTGGATTCCGAGATCAAGGAGTGGCTGGGCGAATCGCGCGGGCATTGGGAAGGCAACACGCTGGTGGTGGAGACGACCAACTTTAACGGCCTGGTGGGGCATACCAGCGCGGGCGTCCCCGGATCCCCCGGCCCGCTGCAGCCGGAGACCCCGAACCAGAAGATCACCGAGCGGTTCACGCGCGTGGCTCCGGATACCATCGAGTTCACGATGAAGGTCGAGGACCCGACGGTTCTGGCCACCGGCTCCTACACCGTGGCGTATCCGATGTATCTCGACAACAAGTACGAGATGTACGAGTACGCCTGCCACGAGGGCAACACGGCCGTGCGGAACTACATCGAGACGTCGCGCTACGAACGCTCGCATCCCAAAGACGCGAAGAAGTAAAGGAGAAACACCCCTTGAAAAAAGCGATGTTGATGACCCTGGCTGCGCTGGGCGTGTCCGCGCTCCTGTTGCTCGCGCAGGATGCCTCCAAGTTCAACGGCACCTGGAAGGGTGAGGAGGGCGGACAGATTCGCAAGCTGAACTATAAGGACGGCGTCGTCTACATGGAAGAGACGCAAAAGGACGGCAGACTGATCCTGCGTCAATATCCCACCAAGGGACAGGAAATCACCATGACCGAAGGCGTCTGGAAGGACGCCAAAGCCACCGGCAAGATGGAAGGCAATAAGCTGGTGGTGGAAACGACGCAGGGTAACGGCACGCAGTGGCACGATGAATGGACCCTGGCCGAAGACGGCAAGAGCTATTCGGCGCTGCGGCAGAGGGTCGGCGGCGGTCCGGGTGGACCTGGCGGCGCGAAGGGTGGCGGCGGCAAGGCGGGCGGCGGCGGGCCGGAAACCTTTACCAGGATTCAGTAGTTTCCAGCGGCTACCTTCCGCACAGGCGCCACCGGCTTCGACACCTTTCCGCAAGTCCGCGCGGAAAGGTGATCTGAGTCTCTCCTGTCAGAACAACAGTTTCAGTCCAAACTGGATCTGGCGCGAAGTGCCCACGATGGATGTAATCAATCCGGCAGTGGGTGCGGGACTGCCCGGCAGGCCGCTATTGGCCGCATTGGGGTTGCCGTTAAACGCGTTCAACGTGGGGAAGTTGAAATTGGTGTGGTTCAGGATGTTGAAGAACTCCGCCCGGAACTGCAGCGTGGTGCCTTCGGTAATCCGCGTTTCCTTGGCCACGTTGACGTCCAGCGTCGCGTAACTCGGAGAAGTTCCAATGTTGCGGCCGGCATTGCCCAGCGTTCCCGGCGCCTGGAGCTGGAAGCACGCTGGATTGTACCAGTGCAGGCGATTCTGGTTGGCAGTGATATCGCATCCCGCGATCAGATTCGGACGCGAAGTGGCGAAGTTGTTTCCCAGCCCATCACGTCCGTTGTAGGAGAGTATCGTGAACGGAACTCCGGTGTGGAAGCTCTCGATGCCGCTCAACTGCCAGCCTTCGACGATGCGGTTGCCCCGGAACGGCAGTTTGTAGACGGCATTGACGGTAAGGTTGTGGCGAATGTCGAAGCTGCAGTTTCCCTTGTCGGTACTGCCGTCGTAAGGGTTGTTCCAGTTCGAGGTGCCATTGTTGCCACCCAAGCCGCCGTAGGTGTAGGCCAGGTCGGTACAATGCGACCACGTGTAGGAGACATACGTCTGTAATCCCCCGCGGAAGCGGCTGTTGATGCTACTCTGCAATCCGTTATAGCGCGACGTGCTGGAAGGCTGCGTCAGGGAGAGCGTGCCGAAGTTCGGGTTCAGGCGCGGGTTGGAAACGATCGAATAACTGCCGTTGGCGTTCTGCACCAGCTTGCCGAAGTGCTGGACCCCCTGGGCGTCCAGTTCCACTTTAGGCGGGTTGAAGTCACGGAAAGAGAGCTGCTTTACGCCGCGTGAGCCCACATAGCCGACCGTCAGCACTGTATTGCCCAGGAGTTCCCTCTGGATGTTCATGTTCCACTGCATCTGGTAGGGCGTGGTTCCGATATCGTACTTGGTGCCGAAGGTCAGAGACGGCAGAGGTGCGCTCACCCCGGCGCCCTGGAAAGGCACGGGGAACGACGGATTCTGCTGATTCAGCGAATTGAACGGCGGGGTGCCCACGTAGCCCGAGAAGTAGGCGTACGTTTGGTACGGGTTGTGGAACAACCCGAAGCCTCCGCGCAGCGAGGTCTTATGATCGCCGAAGATGTCATAGGCGAATCCGATGCGAGGGTCGAAGTTCCAGACTGCCGGATTCGTCTTGAAGGCGTGGGGAACCAGAGTGTAGTCCTTGTCGGTCAGCGGATTCACCACGTTGTGCAGAGCATTATGTTGCTCAATAGGATTGGTCTGGAATTCGTAGCGAACGCCGGCGTTCACAGTCAGCCGCCGGGTAACGCGCCAGTCGTCCTGGAAGTAGGGCGCCAGGCCGAGATCCCGGAAGTCGCGGTTCCCATAGGCTTCGCCGTCGCGCGCGCCGGTAAAGAAACTCGGGCGGGCCGCCAGGAGATCGGTAAGCCCGCTGAACGTGTAGTTGCCGTTCCAATAGGTGTAGCTGAAAGAATTGATCTGCTGGCGGCGTACTCGGGCGCCGATTTTCAGCGTGTGGTTCCCGGTGGTCCAAATCAGGTCATCGGAAAAGGTGAACTTATTCTGGAGAAAGCGGAAGGGGTTCACAAAGTTGGCGCCCAGGGGAGAGAGGCCAGTCACAGAGATGGTCACGTCCTGCCGCCCGGGAAAGGCCTGCTGCAGAGGTGCGTACGTATTGGGCTGCGTCTGGGAAGTGTCCGGCCTGGTAAAGGAGGCGCTGAAGGAGTTCACCAGACGCGGGCTAAAGATATGGCGTTCGTTGATCACGAAATACTGGTTCCTGGAAAGGTCCAGTGTCGGCCACAAGGGAATCGCTGTCGTGGACACGAGGCTGCCGTAATCGCGGATGTAGCGCACCATCAGCGAGTCGTTCGAGGATACGTTGTAGTCGAACCGGCCCAGGACGTAATTTTCATCCGCGGTCTGGCCTCCCACAGTGATGAGCGAGCCGATCCCATTGCCCAGATCGGTGGTGGGCAGGGGGTAGAGATTCACCAGGGATTGCACGGACGGGACCGCCGTCGCGCGCGCCGCGGCGGTTGGTACCAGCGCCGTGAAGGTCTGGTCCAGGTGCTGACGCAGACCCTCGTAGTTGAAGAAGAAGAACATCTTGTCCTTTTTCACCGGGCCGCCCGCGCTCCCGCCGAACTGGTTCCGGCGGAACGGCGCCGCTTCTTTCAGTTCGAAGAAGTTCCGGGCGTCCAGCCGGTTGTTCCGCAGGAATTCATAGAGGGAGCCATGAAACTCATTGGTGCCCGACTTGGTCGCCGAAGTGATGGCTGCCCCGTTTCCGGCGAATTCCGCGCTATACTTGTTCGTCAGTGTCTGGAACTCGGCGATGGCCTCGATGCCGAGAGAAGTGCCGGTCACCGCGGCGCCGCAGCCGCGCTGCCACCAGTTGAGGCAGTTTTCGCCATCCAGCAGGTAAGCGTATCCCTCGGGCCGCGAACCCGAAATCGAGAAGGCCGCCGACCGGCCCACC
>DATIRX010000192.1:0-2755 GCA_035469225.1 Bryobacteraceae bacterium | reverse complement strand
ATGTCTCCTCGCGGCGTTCGCGGCCGTCGTTGTCCCGGTATTGCATGGCCGTCGTGCGCCGCACGATGCGGTTGCCGTCCGCCAGCATCTGGATGGTTTCGTTCACGGCTTCCGCCGAATAGGGCGCGCCTTTCACCGCAGGCCCGGAGATTAATTGGCCGGACACAAATTCAAACGTCTGAGCATTGTAGATGACGTTCTTCTTGGCCTCGTCCAACGCAGCTTCGAGTTTCTTCTGGGTCCGGAGGACATCGTCGTTCTGGGCCAAAGCGGCCGCGGACATTCCTGTTGCCAGCAGCACTTTTAGAATCGTTCTCATACGCATCTCCTATTACTCATAACTCACGAATCGAATCGCTCGCGCCAGACCTTCGTTTCCGACTAATACGTCGGCATAGACCCGGTCGTAAAGGCGGTTTTCATTGACCGGCAGCCCCACCTTCCGCATGGTCGACGCAGGTACCGTCACCCGCAGCAGTTCGCCGCGCTCGAAAGGCGGAGCCACATCCAGCAGAGGAAAAAACTCAGTCACGACTTCGCGGGGTTGCCGCTTTACCGGGCGCACCGGGCGCACTCGCGGCGCAGCTGGTGCGACGATCTTTGCCGGTGCCCGTACCGGTGCCGGTGCCGGCGCTGGCGCTGCTGCAACCACTTGCGGCCGGACGAGCGCCGGAGGAGCCGGCTTGGGCCTCTCCCGCGATTCCGAGGAGGCGAAGAATACGGTAACTGCCGCAGCGGCGGTCAATCCCAACGCCGCGAGGCTGCTCCATCTGCGCCGGGCATGTCTCCGCCGGAACCTCTTCCGCACCCGATCTTCCACGCGCAGCGGCGCTTCTAGTTCGGCATCGTGCTCGGCCAAAGCCCGCAAAGCAGCAGCTATAAACTCTTCGGACTGCATTCCATACTCCTTCCGGCGCAGGCTGCCCCCCGCAGCTTCCGCACCAGCATGGCCCGGCCCCGGCTCAGTCTGGAACGCACCGTCCCGACGGGACAATCCAGAGCCAAGGCGGCATCTTCATAACTCGAATCCTGCAAGTCGCACAGGACCACTACTTCGCGAAATACAGGAGGCAAACTCAAAACCGCCTGCCGAACCTGCTCGATCGATTCCCGCCGTGTCAGGTCTTCCAGCAGATCTTCCGGCCCGGCGTAGTCCTCGGATACTTCGAGCTCCGCAGCGGGCTTGCGGTCCAGGCGCCGGAGCACCAGGTTGCGCGCGATTCCATACAGGAACGCTGCCACCGTGCCGCGAGCTTCGTCGTAACGGCCGCCGTGCAGAATCAGCGCCAGGAAAGTCTCCTGCGTCACGTCTTCCGCGACGGCTGTGCTGCCGGTCATCTGCAGTGCGAAACGATAGACAGCTCCCTGCCTCCGGCGATACAGCGCTGTGAACGCATCCTCAATTCCCTCCAGGGCTTGCTCCAGCAACGCTTGGTCGGTGGCGATCATCCTAATGGCGTAGGGACGCTTGGTTTGTCCGTTCGTTAGTATTTCGCGGCCTGGGCGATAAAAGTTCCAGGAATCTACCCCTGCCTGTTAAAATAGAGATTCACCCCATGACATACGACGTGATCATCATCGGGAGCGGTCCCGGTGGTTACTCGGCGGCTGTTCGCGCCGGCCAATATGGCCTGAAAACCGCAATGATTGAGAAAGATCCCCGGCTGGGAGGCTGCTGCCTGCTGGTGGGCTGCATCCCCACTAAGGCTTTTCTGCATACAGCCGAGGTCTGGGAGCGCTTCCAGCATCCGGAAGCGGACGGCATCCATTGCGACAATCCGCGCCTGGATTTTCCCATGGTGCTCGATCGCAAGAACAAGATCGTTGCCAAGCATTCCAAAGGCATCGAGTACCTGATGAAGAAGAACAAGGTCGAGTGGATCAAGGGCTACGCTCGTCTGGCAGGTGCCGGTAAGGTCGAAGTAACCTCCGAGTCAGGCAAGCAGATCCTGGAAGCCAAGAACATTGTTCTGGCTACGGGTTCTGAAGCGCGGATGCTCCCCGGATTGAAGCCGGATGCGAAACGGATTCTGACCAACATTGAAATTCTGGACCTGCCCGAGGTTCCCAAGACGCTGGCGATTCTGGGCGCGGGAGCGGTCGGAGTCGAGTTCGCATCGGCGTTTTCCCGTTTCGGAAGCAAAGTTTCGATCTTTGAGATGCTGCCCAGGCTGGTTCCCGTCGAGGATGAGGAAGTTTCGAAAGAACTTGGGCGCGTGTTCCGGAAACAAGGCATCCGCGTGGAAACCGGCGCGCGCGTGGATAACGTCGAGAACCTGGGAACGGGAGTGCGGTTTCAGGCCACGCTGGCCGACGGAAAAGTGGAGACCGTGACCGCCGATGCGCTTCTGGTGGCCATCGGCCGCAAACCCAACACCGACAACCTCGGGTTGGAAGGAACGAAAGTGGAGCTGGATCGGGGATTCATCAAAGTCGATCCTTACCAGCGCACAGGCGAGCCGGGCGTCTACGCCATCGGCGATATTGTCGCCGGCACGCCGCAGCTGGCGCACGTCGCGACGGCCGAGGGCATGGTCGCCATCGGACACATGGCCGGCAAAACCGTCGTGCCCGTGAATAAGAACCGCATCCCGGGTGCAACCTATACCGAGCCGGGCATCGGCAGCGTGGGACTCACCGAGGCGCAGGCGCGCGCGGCGGGTCACAGCGTCAAGATCGGCAAGTTTCCGTTCACGGCCAACAGCAAGGCGTCGATTCTGGGCCAGCACGACGGCTTCGTGAAGATCGTCGCCGA
>DATIRX010000191.1:0-6960 GCA_035469225.1 Bryobacteraceae bacterium | reverse complement strand
GGGTTCCACCAGGCTCAGCATGGCGGTAACCCTTGTGGAAACATCGTCTTCGTAGAACTCGGCGACGCTGGAGAGCATGGCGGGCAGCGCGCCGGTGGATTCACCCACCTCGATCATGTCAATCGCCAGCGAAGGAAAAATATGGGTAGACCGCAGCGACTGCGAGAGCGACTGGCCTTCGCGCACTGTCTTGACGGCCTGGGTCAGCACATTTTTGAGCACCTGAGTTCCCAGCGACTCAGCCGCGGTCTCCAGAGCCTGCAACAGGGGAATTCCGCCGATCAGCAGCGTGCCCAGCACCCGGGAAAACTGCGCCACCTGATATTTCAGCCAGACTTCGCCGACCACCGGGACCCGCATCAGCATGCGGTCGACGCTCTCCGATCCGCTGGGAGTCTTGGACCAGATGCGGAAGGCGATCATCGCCGCGACAAATGCGCCAAAGCCTGCCAGGACGTAGTTGCGAGCCGTGGTGCCGATGGCGATCAATATCTGGGTAGGCCGCGGGAGCTGCGCCTGCATGCTGCTGTAGAGCACGGCAAAGTTCGGCACCACGTAGGTGACCAGGAACACGATCAGGCAGCCGGCCAGGACCACCAGGACGGCCGGATAAAGCAGCGACACGATCAGCTTCCGCCGGACCGACAACGCCAGCTTCTGGTAGGTGATAAAGCGGTCCAGAACATCGGCCAGCGATCCGCTTCGCTCGCCCGCAAGCACGGTAGTCACGTAGATGGGAGGAAATGCCCGTTGCCGCGCGAAGGCATCGGACAGCAGCGCGCCGTTCCGCACTTCCTGGCGGACGCCCTGTATGTATTTGGAAAGTTTGGGATCGGTCAGACGGTCAGCCAGCAGTTCCAGGCCCTTGAGGATCGGCAATCCGGCCCGAATCAGGGTCACGAACTGCTGATTGAAGATGAGGAACTTTTCGACATTCAGCTTTTTCCCGCTGGGACGCAGGCTCTGCGCCACGCCCTCGCCGCGGGGCCGGATGGAGTAGATGAGAAAACCTTGTTCGGTGAAGCGCTCGCGCAATTCGCGCTCGGAATCGGCTTCCGCCACCTGCTGGTGGATTTCGCCCCGGGCGTCGGCGTATTTGAGCGTCCATTCAGCCATGGTTTTGGGGCTACAGAAGAAACTGACGCTTAGATCCCGCTCGGCGTGCAGGCTACTTCAGGGCCGCTTCCACTGCCGCTTCGATTTCCCTGGAATCCGGCTCGACGGCCGGTTCGAAGCGCTGGATTACCTTCCCATTGCGGTCCACCAGAAACTTGGTGAAGTTCCACTGGATCTCGCCGCCGGTCTTCGGGCTGGCCTTGGCGTCCGTCAGGAACTGGTACAGCGGAGCCTTATCGGCGCCCTTCACCGAAATCTTGGAAAACATCGGAAATGTTACGCCGAATTTCGATTTGCAGAATGCTCCGATCTCCGCATCGCTTCCCGGCTCCTGCCCGCCGAAGTTGTTGGCCGGGAACCCGGTCAACACCAGCCCGCGGTCTTTGTACTTGACATAGAGGGCCTGCAGTCCTTCGTACTGATAGGTGTATCCGCACTGGCTCGCTACGTTGACCACCAGCATCACCTTGCCCTTGAAGCTGGCCAAAGGGACCGGTTTGCCGTCCAGCGCCTTCATCGTGAATTCGTGTACGGAAGATGCGCCCAGCGCCATTCCCGCCATTGCCGATAACGCCACCAGCAGGGTCTTCATATCCTACAATTGTACTCGTACATGGAGCCGCTCAAGAGAATCGCCGGGCTGCCTGTATGACCCGCCGCGAATTCTCGCTTTCCCTTGCAGGTCTAGCCGGTGTTGTATCCGGCGGCCGCTCGAAGATTGTGACGCTGAACGCAATAGCGGGTGTCCGCCTTCCGGCAACGCTCGCGATTGCCACCACCTCCCCTGAAGAAATAGGTAGAGGCTTGTGGGAACTGCGGACCTACCGGACGTCTTCAGAGGCCGGATCGCGGCTGCTGGCGGCACGTTTGCGCGCGCTGCTTCCCGGCGCCGGAATTCACCCCGCCTTAGAAAGCGCTGGCAGCGCGAGTCTAACCTATCTGATTCCCTTCGAGGATCTAACGGCTCGCGACCGAGCCTGGACCACACTCACCTCGGATCCAGCGTGGACCGGGGCGCAATTCCACTCGTATCACTTCTCTTTGTACAGCGTGGCGTAACCGGCCGCGGCCGTCATACTGAGCGCCTGGCTGCGGCGGCTCCGCATAACACGACGAATTACCGCGATCACGATCATCGCCGTCACCGCGCCCAACCCCGCCATCATCATGTCCTTCTGCGAATCCCACATGTCGCCCTGCATGCCGACGAACTCCTCGCCGCGCTCCGGCGTGAGGATCGACGCCATGAAGGCCTCCGCCATTTCATAGCAGGCGCTGAACGCGAGGGTCGATTCCACCGGAAGCAGGTAACGCCAGTTGCTGGTGACGCCCACCACGCGCATGAACCATTCCTGCATCGGATAGGAGAGCAGCAGGCCATAGCTGAAATGCATCACCCGGTCATAATGATTGCGGGTGGTGCCCAGCCACGGCTTCATCCATTCCCCCAGGGGAACGTCGGAGTATTTATACTCCGCGCCCCACTCGTGCATGCTCAGGTAGACGAAAATCAGCAGATACGAGAGACTCGATAACGGCAATCGCCTGTAGGTGAGCGCCAGCACCGCCACAAACGACAGTGCCGCGATGTTCTCCAGCCACCAATCGAAGACTTTCTCCGGCCGGTATCCGGTGAGGACGATCACCGCCGCCAGCGCCACGCACAACACCTGTAATAGACGGTTCTCGCGGAAGGCGCAATCGGAAGCGGTCGAGGCGGTGGTCACGAAGAACCTTGTTGCATTACAGCGCGATGAATGACTTCCCGGCAAGTCCCCTGGAAAGACTTCAAGCGCCCACTAGGGGAACTGAAGTAAGATAAGCTCCTTGCGCTATGTGGACGCATAACTACACCCCGCTTTCCGGAAGCCTGGCCCTTTCCGCCCTGGTGGCCGCGGTTCCCATCTTCACCCTGGTGGTGATGCTGGGCATCCTGCGCAAGCCGGCGTGGCTGGCGGCCCTGGTCGGCTTGGGCGCCGCGATACTCATGGCCATGGGATTGTACGGAATGCCCGTGCCCATCGTGTTCGCCGCCGTGACGTACGGCGCCGCCCAGGGCCTGTTCCCGATCGGGTGGGTGGTCTTCACGGCCGTTCTGCTGTATCGGATCACTCAGGAGACCGGGAAGTTCGAAATCATCAAGGACTCCATCGGATCGCTTTCGTCCGATCCCCGCTTGCAGGCCCTGCTGATTGCCTTCGCCTTCGGCGCGTTCATCGAAGGAGCGTCGGGTTTCGGTACGCCCATCGCCGTCGCCGCCGCGATGCTCACCGGCCTGGGCTTCTCGCCGTTCTATGCCGCCGCCATCTGCCTGCTGGCGAATACCTGCCCCGTGGCGTTTGGGTCGATCGGAATCCCGATCACCACCCTCGCCCAGGTGACGGGACTTCCCGAGATGCGCCTCAGCGCCGGCGTAGGACGCATCTGCGCTCCGCTTTCGCTGTTTGTGCCCTCGTATCTGATCGCAGTGATGGGCGGGATGAAAGCGCTGAAGGGCGTGTTGCTCGCCGCCATCATCTGCGGAGTCAGCTTCGCCGGGGTTCAATTTGTCGTCTCCAATTACGTGGGCGTGCAGTTGACCGACATCCTGGCATCGCTGGCTGCCATGGGCAGCCTGGCGATTCTGTTCAAGTTCTGGAAGCCCAAGGACAAATTCGCCATGGCCGAAGGAAGGACGCTGGCGGAGCAGGGTGTGGCATCGCCGATACATCCCGCCGGCGAAATCTTCATGGCCTGGTTGCCCTATATCCTGCTGGTGATCATGGTTCTGATCTGGGGCTACAACCAGACATTCTTGCGGGGCGTGAGTAAAGTAATCAACTGGCCCGGTTTGCACAACGCAGTTGAAATTGTGCCGCCGGTGTCGAAAATCCCGGGTCCGTATGCCGCCGCCTATCGCTTCGACTGGCTCTCGGCTTCGGGTACCGCTTGCCTGATTGTGTCCGTCATCTCGGCATTGTTGTTGGGGATGAGTCCCGGAAACTTCGTAAAGCTTTTCTTCCGCACCGTCCGGCAACTGGCCTTGGCGGAATTAACCATCGCTTCCGTGATGGGCCTGGCGTACCTGATGAATTACTCCGGAGCCACCGGAACACTGGGCCTGGGCTTCGCCGCTACCGGCGTGATGTTCCCCTTCTTCAGCGCCTGGCTGGGATGGCTGGGAGTATTCCTTACGGGCAGCGATACGTCGGCGAACGCTCTGTTCGGAAATCTTCAGGTGGTGACTGCGAATCAGCTCCAGATGAACCCGATTCTGATGGCGTCCTCCAATTCCGCGGGCGGCGTGATGGGCAAAATGATCAGCCTGACCAGCGTGGCGGTGGCCTCGGCGGCGACCGGAATGAAGCGCGCCGACGAAGCCCGCCTGTTCCGATTCACCATTCGCCATAGCGTGACGCTGGCTACGGTGATCGGCTTTATCGTGGTCTTCTACGCTTATATCGCTCCCCAGCTGGCACCGTAGGCCCGCACGGAACCGCGACAGCAATGGAGCGGCTATCGTACACTGGACAATCATGGCGAGAAGATTCTTTCTACTGGTATTTCTGACCGCGGCCTTGGCGCTCGCCAAGGGACCGGTTTACGAACTCCGCACCTATACGGCCGCCGACGGCAAACTTGACGCGCTGAAAGCCCGCTTCCGGGATCACACCATCCGTATCTTCAAGAAGCATGGGATGGAGAGCATCGGATACTGGGTTCCGGAAGATCCGGCGTTGTCCAAGAACACGCTGATCTACATCCTGAAGCACCCCAGCCGCGAGGATGGCGAGAAGCACTGGACGGATTTCCAGAACGATCCGGAATGGAAGAAAGTGGCCGCCGAGTCGGAAGCCAACGGGAAGCTGGTTCTGAAGGTCGACCGGGTGTGGCTGGATCCGGCCGAATTCTCGGCGCTGAAATAGTCTGTTGTGCTGCGCCGCCTCTTGAAACCGAAATCCATCCCGCTGCCTGAGCAACTGGAGCGAATGCAGCGCGATTGGGACCAGCGGGCCCGCGAAAATGCCCGCCACTTTGTCGATACCAGCCGTACCGACTGGACCGACGAAACCTTCTTCGCTTCGGGCGAGCGCAATGTCTCTGAAGACATCCTGACGGATATGACCAACATCTGTCAGGGCAAGGACCCCGCCTCGATGCGCGTGCTTGAGATCGGCTGCGGAGCAGGCCGGCTCACCCGCGCGCTTTCGAACATATTCGGAGAGATCCACGCCGTCGATGTCAGCGGTGAGATGGTGGCCAGGGCGCGGGCAGCGCTCCGCGATCGTCCGCATGTGACGTTTTATCAGAACAACGGCTGCGACCTGGCGGTGGTGCCTGCCGTGGTGTTCGACTTCGCGTATACCTCGCACGTGTTTCAGCACATCCCCAGCCGCGACGTGATCGAAACGTACGTACGCGAGGTCTACCGTCTGCTGCGGCCCGGTGCGCTCTTCAAGTTCCAGGTGCAGGGGCATCCGTCCGACGACAGCTCACCCGAAGATACCTGGCACGGAGTTTCCTTTACTCCGGAACAGGCGACGGAAATGGCGCAACGCTGCGGGTTTGAGCACCGCCATAGCTTCGGCGCCGGCGAGCAGTATTTCTGGCTGTGGTTCTTTAAACCTGAGGCTTAGCCTGCGCTCCGGTCCGTTCGCGGGAGAGCGCGCGCGCAAACAGGATGCTGCTTTCAAGAGCGGTGTGGGCATGCATCGACGCTTCCAGCGCTTCCAGCTCCTGAAACAGCAGGCGCAGCTTCGCGGGAGCGTTTTCCGGAAGCTGGTAGTTCTGGGCCAGCTTCCGGATCTTCTCCAGGCGTTCCGTCTCCCAGTCGTGCTCCTGCTCTACCATGGCGATCGGGTTCCGGATTGAGCCAAAACCCGGAGAGGGCGTCTCAGGCTCCGTTTGTGCCTGCAGGATGGCCGGGAACAGAATGGTCTCCTCACGATTCATGTGTCCTTCCAACTCGGCACAAAGCCTGTAGAAGGCTTTCCGCAAGGGAGCCAGGCAGGGAGGGTGTACGGCGCCTTCCACGCCCTGCGCCTCATCGAATAGGTGCTCGATCGTGGGAAAGTCCCGAGTTCGCCACTTCCGATGTTCTTTCAGTAAGCGTTGAACCAGGTGCCCAACGGGGGCTTCCTTCGAATCCTGAGGAGCAGGTCCAGTTTGATCTTGCATGGTGGTCATCTTCAATTCCTCTGGAGCCTCGAGTGGCCTGGGTCACTGCACGCAGCTCCCCTGGGTCAAATCACCCAAACTCGCTCCGGCGGTCTATTCTTCTCCAATGAATCTGGTTCTCGATCTCATATCGAAGCACTTCGGTCGCCAAACAACTTGTGTTACTACTGGAGTGATCCACGCAACCCGAAGGAACCTTGAGTGCTTGAAAGACGATTTCGCGAACTATTGGAAGCTGCGCCTGACGCCATCCTCCAGGTAGATGCGGAGGGGCGGATTATTCTCCTGAATCGCGTGACGGAAGACATGTTTGGCTATACCCGCGAGGAGCTTCTGGGCCAGCCGGTGGAGGTTCTGATCCCCCGGGAACTGCACGCCCGGCATGCCGAACATCGTGCGCAATACCGCGAGCATCCCATGACGCGCACGATGGGGAGCGGTCTCGCGCTCGAAGGCATCCGTAAAGACGGTTCTCGCTTTCCCGTCGAAATCAGCCTCAGCCCTTCGCCCTCCGCCGAAGAATTCAGGATCACCGCCATCATTCGCGACATCACCGAACGCAGGGTGGCGGAGGACCGCCTGCGTAAGATCCAGGAAGACTACACACAACGGCTTGCCGAGAGCAACGCCGAATTGGAATTGACCAACCGTGAGCTGGAGCGCGCGAATCGTCTCAAGAGCGAGTTC
>DATIRX010000190.1:0-3546 GCA_035469225.1 Bryobacteraceae bacterium | reverse complement strand
CCGCAAGCCGTTCCTCAGAACGCTCCTCAGATCGCTCCTCGAAACTTTCCTCAAAGCTTTCCTCAAGGGTTTCCGCAAAACTATCCTTCCCGACAGGCTCCGCAAGCGCGTAGTTTTCCCGGACAGCAGCAGCAGCAGCAGCAACCACAGGATCGGCCGCCGATGATGCGGCAGAGCGCGCCGCAGCAACAACAGCCGGTCCGCATCAGCCCTCCCATGGTGCAGCGCGGCCCATCTCAGGGTCCTGCAGCCAGGCCGGAGGCTCCGCGCGGCGGGTTTGGTACGGCTCGTCCGCAGGGCGGCGGCGAATCACGCGGGAACAGCGGCCCGCGCGGCAACGGCGGAGGCGGCGGCGGAAACCGTGGTGGCGAGTCGCGCGGCAACGGCGGCGGCCGCAATCGCTAGACGATCACTTCCGTAACGAGAGTTTTTCTTCCCTCAAGAAGGCCCGGTGGCAGATTCACTCCACCGGGCTATTTTTTTGAACTTAGCCCGGCTAGCTGACCACTTCTTCCAGCTCGGTATTCTTGGCCGGGATGCGCACGGGTTGCGGGAATTCCAGGCCCACGATGTATTTCGATCCCTTGCGGGTGACATGCCGGACGGAGGCAAACGTGGAGACTTCCAGATCGGGCAGGCGCAGGGAGATGTTGGTGCGGAGCGGCACCGGTTCCATCAGCTCCAGGCCGCAGCCATTTTCGCTCAGGTCCAGGCAGCGGCCCCGGCCATAGTGCTCACGCCCGTGATCGTCGGTCCAGCATATAAGGACGGACCCGGCGAAGGGCGTCCGAGGCCGCCGGCGCCGTTCCGATTTCAAGATGTCGCGTCCGTGTGCCATGCCGGGCAAATGATCGACGGGTCGGCGGTCGCGCGATAGGTAGTAAGTAGGTCTAAGGGGTTCGCCGGGGGACTGTGGGTGCTGCTAGCATGGCAGCATGGGGATCGAGCTGATCGACCTGCTCTTTATCTTCATCATCGGCCTGGCGGACCTGCTCAATAACATCAGCTGCCATTCTCGCTGGCCATCATCGACGCCTTCATGCCGATGATCGGGGGTTTCGATCTCAGCCGCAGGCTGGCGCAGGACAAGACCCATCTGAAGATCATCGCCGTTTCGAGCGGACGGCAGAAAGTCCTCGACGCGGCCATTTTCGCTGGGTGCGGATGCGGGAGTAAAGAAACCCGAATCCGGCACTCCGCTGGATGCCCGCCAGTGGCTGAATGAAGTTTTGGTAGTGGTCAAGTTTGAATCGGCGCAAACTAACTGCGGCTAGAGCGCATAGCCTTCGAGATTTCCTCTAGGCTTTGGCTAATCCGGGTGATGGCGCGGCTCATCCGAACAAACGCTACCACCAACACAATTAGACCGATCAATGCGGCGCTGTACATCGCGACACCGAACAGTAATACCCAGGGTGCTGTGCTGGTCATTCTGCCAGCGTATCAGGGACCCGAGCGACCACGAGCACCGGCCAACCCCCGGAGGCAGGCGCGCAATCCGTGTCGCTGAGATTAGTTCGTGGCGCTCTGCTAGGATTCGTGTCCGCTGTCGGGAGCTTGTATTTCGATCCCGCGTGCTTCCACGTCCACGGCAAACAGCGCGACTTCGCACCCTTCCCAAAGCACGTACACCAACCCCTTATCGCGCTCGCTCCCGTTCGGACCGGATAGAACCTTGATGCGGGCGGTAGCGGGTATGGTGACCAGGCTGGCCGCTCCGTTAATATGTTGCATGCCCGTTGTGGGACGCGTGAGCCTAAAACGCTTACCCGATAGCATTAATTGGAATCGAGACTTAGCTTACCACTTCCGGGCTTAAGGGCTGGTGCAAAATAGCTCAGGTTGGCTATTTTTCTGTTGGCTGAGGCAGTCCTATTTGCAGGAAAACTACTGAGCCAGTACCTTTATTGGTAGTGGTTCAGTCTGACCCACTACCTGCCAATACGACATAATATCTGTTATCGGAAGTATGGTAACTGCCGTCTTCGGGCGCCAAGACTAACCCACTGCGCTACTTTCTGACGTATTTCGTCACGCCCCTCAATTGCGCTTCCGCCGTATAGACATTGCCTGCGGCGTCGATGGCGATGCCTTCCCCCATGGCGCCGTCGGGTGAGTTTGGAACCATATGGGGCGGAATGAACGTCGTCACTTTCCCGTCTTTCAGGCTTCCAATGCGGATCCCCCTCTGCCAGCCGGGGTGAACCCGTTCGGTCGACTCCGAGTCGGCCGTGTAGATCACGTCGTTCCTGTCGATGGCCAGCCCGCTGATGCGCCCGAAGTCGTCGTATTCCAGGACAAACTTCCCGGCCTTGGTCAGGACCTGAATGCGATGGTTGTGGCGGTCGGCAACCACCAGACGGCCCTTGGAATCGAACTCCAGCGCGTGCGGCGTCCGGAACTCGCCCGGCCCCGTTCCTGCCCTGCCGATGACCCGGAGAAACTTCCCGGTCTTGTCGAAGACCGAGATTCGCGCGACCAGATTGGGATCCGCCACGTCCGTGTGGCTCTCGGCCACGTAGACGTCGCCATTGGACGGGTCGGTCACCACGTCCGTCGGGTCGGTCAGGGCTTCGGGCGGGTTTCCGCGCACGCCCGGCTTCCCCAGCGTCAGCAGGACCTTGCCCTCGGGACTGAACTTGACCACCACGCTACCCTTCTTGTCCTCTCCGGGAAAATTCTTGAGCTCGTCGGTGCTGGCGGCTCGCGCGTCGGTCACCCACACATTGCCCTCCCGATCGACATGGATGCCATGCGGCCACACGAACATCCCGCCGCCAAAGCTGCGGATCTCATTTCCGGAATCGTCAAAATGGTGGACCGGGTTGGCTTTTGTGCCAAGGCAGCCGGGGGTTGTCCCGGGCGAACAGCGATCGGTGGCCCACACGGACTTGCCATCGCGGTCGATGGCCACGCCGTTCGAGCCGCCCCAGGGCCTTTGCTCCGTGCTCAGGCGCGCCCAATCCCGGATGACGCGATAGGGGTTGGCGCCTGTGTTCACGGGCTGGACTTTCTCGGTCTGAACGGTGCCGCCCCGCTGCTGGGCCTGAATGCCGGCAATCATCAACGCGGCGAACGCGAATCTCACCACACCCGATATGGACATCTCGTCCTCCTACTTCCAGCTCTGAATGGCCTTGTAGTGCATGGACTCGGGAGGGAGCTCGGTCAGCTCAATGCGGCCCATATAAGGGTCGGTGATGTTGGCGAGGACCGCTTTGGTATCGCTGGTGTTGGTATCGGTGACCGTCAGACCGTTCTTCCGGAAGGTGGCGACGGCCTGCGCCGCGTTCTCGACATGGAGGCCATAGTGACTAAAACCGGCGGGCCGCCCGGCGGCTACCGGGTTGAGCTCGAGAAATGTGTTCTTGCTGATCTGCATGTAGACCAGCCGCGGCTGCCCCTTGTCGTCATTGACCCGGAACGCTTCGCGGTATCCCATTTTCTGGGTGTAGTACGTCACCGCCTCAGCGATATTGGGCACACTGATTCCCACGTGATTCATCATCACGACACCGCGATTGGTGTTCTGGGCCGTCATGACCT
>DATIRX010000189.1:0-3027 GCA_035469225.1 Bryobacteraceae bacterium | reverse complement strand
TCACCTTGTTGCCATTCTGGAAAAAGATATTACAGACCTCGGTGGAGATAGTGAACCCCGGAGGCACGGGGACGCCCGCGAGGCTCATCTCGGCGAGCCCGGCTCCTTTGCCGCCCAGGATCTCCTTCATCTTTCCGTCGCCATCCGCGGTACCGCCGCCAAAACTATACACGTACTTTTTCATGATTTAGTTTGATCTCCTGAGGTTACGATCTCCGAGAAATCGGCGATCGTGGAAAAATGCGTACTAATGCGGTACAGAAGCTCCAGGCGGCGCGCCCGGACGTCCGGCGATTTGTCCATGACCATGACCTGATCGAAGAACTTATCCACGCTGGGACGAGAACTCGCGGTAGCCGCCAGGATGGCACCGTACTCGCGTGACTCGGTTGCGATCTTGACTACCCGTTCCACTTCGCGATAGAGCTGCCGCTCGACCTCGTGCTCGAAATCCGCTTCCAGGATGCGTTCCCCGCCGGAGTATTCCGCCTGCCGGAGAATGTTCCGAATGCGCTTGAAGCTGGCCGCCAGAGGCTCAAAATTCTCGGTGGGCCGCACTTCGGCGAGCGCAATCAATCGCGCCTCCGCGTCGGCCAGCGTCCAGCAGCCGGCGGCGAACACGGCGTTCACCTCGTCATACTTGAAGCCGCGGACTTCGCGGAAGTAGTACTTGATACGATCCAGCAGGAAGTCGCGGAGATCGCCTTGGACCAACCGGTCGAGCTGATAATCGAGCTTGGCTTCCGTCAGGATCTTCACCACTCCCTGGGCCGCCCGGCGCAGTGCGAAGGGATCTTTGGAGCCGGTCGGCATCATTCCGATGCTGAAGCAGCTCCGCAAGGTATCGAGCTTATCGGCCAGCGCCAGGATCCGGCCCTCGTCGGTGCCGGGGATCGAATCCTCCATGCTCAGCGGCTGGTAGTGTTCGTAGATGGCGCGCGACACCGTCTCGGGCTCGCCCTGGGCTTTCGCGTACAGCCCGCCGACGACACCTTGCAGATCGGTGAACTCTTTCACCATTTCCGTGGTCAGATCGCACTTGGCTAACAGCGCCGCGCGCTGCGAATCCTCATTCCCGCCGAGTTCTTTCACCAGCGCGACCACGCGATCGGTCTTCTCTTTGTAGGACCCGAGCCTGGCTTGAAACGTGACTTTCGCGAGGTCCTCGACGCGATCCGCGAGCTTTTTGGTTTGATCGACGTTCCAGAAGAATCGTGCGTCGTTGAAGCGGGCCTTGAGTACGCGCTGGTTACCGTGCTTGACGAGGCCGTCGGGATCTCCGGAGGTGTTCATGACGGCAACAAAGGTCGCATCGAGCCAGCCGGGCGGTCCTTCGACCGAAAAATACTTCTGGTGATGGCGCATCACGGTCGTCAGCACTTCGGCGGGCAACGCCAGGAAGGCAGGGTCGAACTCGCCCTTGATCGCAGTGGGAAACTCCGTGATGTAGGTCAGTGTTTCCACCAGATCACGATCGAGCTTCGCGCCGAGCGCCGCGGCCTCCGTCTCAATTTTATGACGCCGCTCGTGCGCGGCCAGGATCACGCCGTTGTTCCGCAGTTCACTTTCATAGGTGGCGATGGTCACCGGGATTGACGACGCGCCTAATTGACGATGGCCGCGCGTGATCTTGCCGCTCTTCACGCCGCCGATCTCGATGGGGATAACCTGATCGCCCAGCAGCGCGACCAGCCAGCGGATGGGACGGATGAAGCGCGGGCCGCTGCGATCGGTCCAGAACATGGTCTTGGGCCACTGGATTCCCAGAATCGCAAGCGGCAGCGACTCGGCTAATATTTCATGGACTGCCCGGCCGGGAACGCTCTTGACCAGCTCGTAGTAATTCCCCGCCGTGCGCAGCGCGGAGGGATCGGCGCCCTGCTTCCTGGCAAAACCCGCGGCGGCTTTGTCGCCAGAGGAAATCGGCGGACCCTTGACGACCTGTTCGGCGTCCGGCGTCCGCTCCGGCAGACCTTCGGCGCGAACCACCAGCCGGCGGGGCGTCGCATCCAGGCGCGGCGTCGCGCCCAACAAATCCAGTTTGGCTAACTGTGCGAGCGCGCCGGGAATCATCCAGTGCGGAATCTCCTCGGTTCCGATCTCGAGCAGAAAATCAAGGCTCATACGGCCTCCTGCTGAGCAACCCACAGCCTGGCGGTGCCCACTGCCAGGTCACGAATGCGTTTAATCACACCCACACGCTCGGTTACCGAGATAGCGCCGCGCGCGTCGAGAAGATTGAACAGGTGCGAGCACTTCAGCACCTGGTCATAGGTCGCCAGCACGGGAAAGCGCGGCTTTTCCGGATACGTCTCATACTGCGCGAGCAGTTCCTTGCACTCGCCCTCATGCTCGGCCAGCAGCCGCCACAGCCGGTCCACATCCGCCATCTCGAAGTTATAGACCGAACCTTGCAGCTCATCAGCCAGGCGCACGTCCGAGTACTTGAAACCCGGGGCCCACTCGATGTCGTAAATACTCTCCACGTTCTGCAGGAACGCGACAATCCGCTCCAGGCCGTAGGTGATCTCCGCCGGCGCCAGATCCAGGTCGATACCACCGCACTGCTGGAAATACGTGAACTGGGTGATCTCCAGACCATCCAGCATCACCTGCCAGCCGATGCCCCATGCTCCCAAAGTGGGCGATTCCCAGTTGTCTTCCTCGAACTTGATGTCGTGCTTAGAAAGATCGATGCCGATAGCCTTGAGACTTCCAAGGTATTGGTCGATTACGTCGTCCGGCGTCGGCTTGAGGATCACCTGCAGCTGCTGATGCTTGTACAGCCGATTCGGATTTTCGCCGTAGCGTCCGTCCGCGGGACGCCGGCTGGGCTGCACATACGCCACGCGATAAGGACGGGGTCCTAGGACACGAAGGAACGTTTCCGGACACATGGTGCCTGCGCCCACCTCGACGTCGTACGGCTCCTGGATGATCGTTCCGCGATCGGCCCAATAGCGCTTCAGCTTGAATACGGTGTCCTGATAAGTATCCATGGGTTTCGGAATCTACAAGGCTTCCAGC
>DATIRX010000188.1:0-5627 GCA_035469225.1 Bryobacteraceae bacterium | reverse complement strand
AAAAACTCCACCTTGACGTACGGTCTGCAGTTGCAGAGCATGGCGCCGATTCTGAACTTCGGCACGTTCTTCCACAACATCGCTCCTACCATCGCCGGGTTTACGCGCTTTGCGACGTTCGGCGGCGGCGCGACCTTCATGGGCATCGGCATCGTCGACGCCAGCGCCTTCGCCACGGTGAACCGGGGCACCGCCGAGTCGATCTTCCATGCCGACGTAGCCGGCCTGGACGGGCAGGCAGCGTCCTTCAAAGTCGGCGACCGCTACCCCATCATCACCAGCGCCTACATCGGCGAAGGCGGCGCCGGACAGAACACGGGAATTACGCCAGCCGTTCAGTTCCAGGACCTGGGACTGATCCTCAAGATCACGCCCACGGTGCAGGGTAACGGTGAGATCACTTTGGACGTGGATGCCGAACAGAATGCGTTGAGCGGCTCCGCCAACAATGATATTCCGGTCATCACCTCGCGGCATTATCAGGGCATCACACGGCTGGTGGAGGGCGAATGGGCCGTCGTCACTGGTTTGATGACCACCACCATCCGCGAAAGCCGGTCCGGATTCCCGGGGTTGTCCAGCATTCCGATCTTAGGCCGCCTGTTCACCAAGACGACCAAGGTGGAAGACGTGGGGCAAACACTGATCGTGCTCAAGCCGCATATCATCAGCCTGCCTCCCTGGGAAACTCCCAACCCGGTTCTGTGGGTGGGAACCGAAAACAAGCCGCTCAGTATGTATTGAGGGCGCTCCAGTATTCGCGGGCGACTTTTTCCGCAGCGTGATGCTCACGGATGTGCGCGGCCGCGCGCCGCCCGATTTCCAGTGCCGCGGTGCGATTCGCCGCCAGCCACGCGATGTAGCCGGCCAGCATGGGCTCTTCTTCCGGACCCACAGGGACGCGCAGGCACGCATTCTCCGGGATCCTGGCGAGGGCCTCGCCCGCGGTGAACACAACGGGTTTGCCGATTCCCATCATGCGAATCGCGATGCCGGAGGTTTCCGCAGCGGAAGGATAGCGCAAGTTGATGCAGAGATCGGTGGCGGCGGTGTAACGCCACAATTCGGTTTCCGGCAGGTACCCGGTTCGCAGGATGCCGGGCTGCCGAAGCAGCGGAGCGATGGCGTTTTCAAAGGCTCTGGAAACAAATTCTCCGGAAACCACAAGGCGGGCATCCGCCCGGCCGGCTTGCTGAAACGCCCGCAGCAGGACCGCCAGACGCTTGGTCTCGCGCTGGTGGCCAAAGGCTCCGATCAGCAGCGTCTGTTCGCCGATGCCCAGGGACTCGCGAAACCGGAGCGTCTCTTCCTGAGAGGGCAGATCGGGCGGCTGGAACAAGTGCGGGATCTCGACAATCGGGGTGCGGGGCGCGTGTTCACGAACCAGCGCGGCGGCGGCGGGATTGTGCACGATGACGGCGCGCGAGGACGAGGCGAGCCGTTTCAGCATCGGGCGGACGAAGTATCGGGAGTCTGCCCCCGATCGCGCGCGCTGCTCCCACAGTTGGCGTGCCTGCGGACGCGTTGGCTCGCCGTAGTTGTAGACGAACTCTTCCACGTACTGGTCCGCATTCAGGGTTCCCAGCAACAGGTGCTGCAGAACCGCGTCGTGCAGCACGACGATGCCGGGCCGGGTGACCGCCCGCTGGTAGATCTCGCGGTGCAGGGCATTGTTGCCGACGTGATACAGGGCGACATCACACTGCTCAGGCGCTATCTCCACTGCTCCGAAGGTGCGAAGCAGCGGTAACAACACTGCACTGTAATCGGCGACGCCGGTGGAGGCCGGAGGCAGGGGCGAGAAGAAACCGACTTTCATTTTCTATTTCGAGGCCGCGGGTCGGGGTCCAAACAGCGCAGTACCGACGCGGATGTGCGTTGCGCCTTCTTCGATCGCCGCCTCCAGATCATGCGACATCCCCATCGAAAGCTGGGGAAGTCGATGGAGCCGGGCAAGCTCTGCCAGCCTGCGGAAATACGGCCGCGTAGTTTCCGGATCGGTGTTCCAGGGCGGCATCGTCATCAGTCCGGTGAGTCGCAGGTTCGGACACGCCCGGATAGCTTCGATAAGGCCAGGAAGTTCTTCCGCCGCCGCACCGGCCTTGGATCCTTCCGGCGAGAGCTTCACTTCGATCATCACCTCCAAGGGCTTTCCGGCCTCATTCAGGCGGCGGGCCAGCTTTTCAGAATCGACGGTTTGGATCACTCGAAACAGCTCCGCAGCCAGGCGGGCCTTGTTGGATTGAAGGTGTCCGATCAAGTGGAATTGAGCGCCGGCCAACCCATGCACCGCAGGAAGCTTTTCCGCGAACTCCTGGACGTAGTTTTCGCCGAATACGCGCAAGCCTAAGGAATAGGCCTCCTCGATCACCTGTGCGGAGAATTTCTTGGTCACCGCGACCAGAGTAATCTCCTGGCGCGTTCGACCAGACCGGCCGACGGCGGACTGGATGCGATGCTCAACCTGATCGAGGCGATCCTGCAGGGACACGGTGTTCATTGAACATATTCATTGAACCATGCGGGCATCGATACGGCGGTTCCAGGCGGCACTCCGTGGCCCGCTCCGTCGACGACGTGCAGGCGCGCCGCGACGGGAATGAGCTGGATCGCTTCCCGCATCTGGTCCACAGATCCGAAGGGGTCGCGCGTGCCGTGTACAAAAAGTGCGGGAACGCGAAGTCTGGAAAAATGTTCCACGCGGAGCTGCGCCGGCTTGCCGGGAGGATGCAGAGGGTAGGAAAGCAGCAGAAGTCCGTCGGCGAGCTTGGAATCTTCGGCCGCCACCATGCTGGACTGCCTGCCTCCGTAGGATTGTCCGGCGAGATACAGCGGGACACCCGCGGCCAGCGTACGCAGCTCGCGGGCAGCGTGACGGATTCCCTCGCGGTCGCGCTCGCCCGAACCGCCGGGGGCGCCGCGCGCGCGCAATTGGCGAAACGGCAGATCCCAGCGCAGCACGTAATATCCCGCTTCCGCGAACGCCTCGGCTACTGCAACCATCAGGGGAGCCTGGCAATTGCCGCCCGCTCCGTGCGACAGGAGCATGGCCGCTTTGACCTTGGCAGGCTGATGCAGCCAGCCCTGGATGTCGGGTTTTTCGAATCGCTGAGGCAAGGCTACCTACCAGCCTATCCAAGTGGCTAGGAGGAGATGTCACGGAATAGCGCGGCTGAGATTATGACCGCACCTTTATACTGGTTGTAAGTCCCCGGCATTCAAATCGGAATATGGCCACCTTTCGCCTTGGAATCGATTACGTACCGCGCGGCGACCAGGGGACCGCGATAGACGCTTTGATTCGCGGTCTCAAGGACGGCGAGCAGCACCAGGTCCTCCTGGGCGTCACCGGTTCGGGAAAAACGTTCACGATGGCCAAGGTCATCGAGAGGCTGAATCGGCCTGCGCTGGTTCTGGCCCACAACAAGACGCTGGCCGCTCAGCTGTATCAGGAATTCAAGTGCTATTTTCCCTCGAATGCCGTCGAGTACTTCGTCAGCTATTACGACTACTATCAGCCGGAAGCGTATATTCCGGCGGGCGACGTGTACATCGAAAAAGAAGCCACCATTAACGATGAGCTGGACAAGCTGCGTCTTTCGGCCACCCGCTCGCTGTTCGAGCGGCGCGATTGCGTGATCATCGCCAGCGTCAGCTGCATCTACGGACTGGGTTCTCCGGAAGCCTACTACGGCATGCTGTTGATGCTCGAAAAGGGCCAGAAGATCAAGCGCGAGGAGATCACCGCGCGGCTGGTGGACATTCTCTACGAGCGCCACGAAGGCGACTTCAAGCGCGGGGCTTTCCGCGTGCGCGGCGACGTGATCGAGATCTTTCCCACGTACGACGATCTGGCATACCGCATCAGCATGTGGGGGGATGAAATCGAGTCGCTGGAGCAGATCGATCCCCTGACCAGCCAGGTGAAGCAGAACTACCTGCGCCTGCCCATCTATCCCAAGACGCACTACGTGATGACCGAGGAGTCGCGCTTCAACGCACTCCGCAGCATCGAGAATGAGCTGCACTGGTGGAAGGCTGAGCTGGATAAACAAGGCAAGCGGATCGAGGGACAGCGCCTGTGGCAGCGCACCATGTTCGATCTGGAGATGATCCGCAATATCGGCTACTGCCACGGGATCGAAAACTACTCGCGGCATTTCTCCGGACGTTTGCCGGGTCAGGCTCCGCCGACTCTGCTGGACTATCTGCCGGCGGATGCGCTTCTGTTCCTGGACGAAAGCCACCAGACCATTCCCCAATTGCAGGGCATGTATCACGGCGACCGGTCCCGCAAGGAAAACCTGGTGAAGTACGGGTTCCGCCTGCCCAGTGCGATGGACAATCGTCCCCTGACCTTCGAGGAATTCGAGAATCGCGTGCACCAGGCGATTTATGTTTCGGCGACGCCGGGTCCCTATGAGCTGACCAAGACCTCCGGCGCCGTGATCGAGCAGATTATCCGGCCCACCGGCCTGGTGGATCCGGAAGTGGATATTCGTCCGATCCGCGGCCAGGTGGACAACCTGCTGCACGAGATCCGTGTGCGCGCCGAAAAGAATGAACGCGTGCTGGTGACCACGCTGACCAAGCGCATGTCGGAGGATCTTGCGGAGCACTACACCGAGGCCGGCGTGAAGTGCGCATATCTGCATTCGGAAGTTTCGACCCTGGACCGGGTAAAGATCCTGCGCGATCTGCGGCGAGGCACCTACGATGCATTGATCGGCGTGAACTTGCTGCGCGAGGGCCTGGACCTGCCGGAAGTATCGTTGGTGGCGATCCTCGATGCCGATAAGGAAGGGTTCCTGCGGTCCGCCGGATCGCTGATTCAGACCATGGGGCGCGCCGCGCGGCATTTGAACGGCCGTGCGATTCTGTACGCCGACGTGATGACGGATTCCATGAAGCGCGCGATCGATGAGACCACTCGGCGCAGGAATACTCAGATTGCCTATAACGAAGCCAACAACATCACGCCGCAGTCGATTATCAAGCCCATCGATATGAACCTGGTGGCCATCGCCGAGGGCGATTACATCACGGTGCCGCTGGAGGAAATGGGTCCGGAGGAGAACGTACCGCCGGAGCAAATGGACCAGTATCTTGCCGAGATGGAGGAGAAAATGCGGGAAGCCGCCCGCAAATTCGACTTCAAGCAGGCCGCCGCGTATCGCGACCGGGTCAAGGAATTGCGCACCCGCATCGTGCTGGACGGGTCGCCGGCGTAAGCGCTACTTGCCCACCATGTGCACGAGCGACCGCTCGTTCTCATTGCAAATATCTTCCAGAAGTTCGGTATCGAGCGCGATGCGCAGGTAACGTGTGGCCGACCAGGGGCGGGTATAAGCCTTCGGGTCGTCGACAGTGAGCTGGACTTCGAGCCGGCCAAAGTTCGGCCGCCGGATTCTTTCCGTAAGGCGGCCTTCGCTGGTGAGCGGGTCACCCTTGAGGTCCAGCCACAGGCCGTCCTTGAATCCGGCGGTGTGAACCACCAGCGTGTCGCCTTCCCAGTGGCCTGAGGAGTAACCCTTGAAGCTGGGAAGCGGATCTGTGGGCGCCGGGCGGCCATCCAGGAAAATCTGCCGGAACTGGGCCATATACTCGCTCAGGATGACCACGGAGTC
>DATIRX010000187.1:0-11171 GCA_035469225.1 Bryobacteraceae bacterium | reverse complement strand
CTTCTCACATTCTTAGTCTACCGGTTTAACATAAGAGTCTGATGCTCAATCTCCGGCACGACTGGTCCATCCAGGAAATCGAAGCCATTTACACCGCGCCGCTCACGGACCTGGTGTTCCGCGCGGCAGAGGTGCATCGGGTGCACCATCGGGCGGATGAAGTGCAGGGCTGCATGCTGCTGAGCATCAAAACCGGCGGCTGCCCGGAGGACTGCGCGTATTGCCCGCAATCCGCTCGCTATGACACGGAGGTCGGCCGGCAGGATCTGATGCAGGTGGACGAAACGCTGGCGGCGGCGCGTCGCGCGCGCGATCAGGGAGCCACACGATTCTGCATGGGAGCCGCCTGGCGCGATGTGCCCACCGACACTCGCTTCGATCGCGTGCTGGAGATGGTCAAGGGAGTCCGCTCGCTGGGCATGGAAGCCTGCTGCACGCTGGGCATGCTGACCGCGCAGCAAGCCGAAGCGCTGGCCGGCGCGGGTCTGAGCGCCTACAACCACAATCTGGATACGTCGCCCGAATTTTACGGCGAGATTATCACCACGCGAACGTATCAGGACCGGCTGGATACGCTGGCGCGCGTTCGCCGTGCTGGAATCTCCGTCTGCTCGGGCGGCATCATCGGGATGGGAGAAGATCGCGCGGCCCGCTACGGCCTGCTGCGGCAGCTGGCGCTGCTGAACCCGCATCCGGAAAGCGTTCCTATTAATATGCTGGTTCCCGTGGCGGGTACGCCTCTGGGCAGCCGCCCGTCCGAGGATCCGCTGGAGCTGGTGCGCATGATCGCCAGCGCGCGCATTCTCATGCCGAAATCCATGGTGCGGCTGAGCGCCGGACGTCTGGCGCTCTCCGAGGAAGCACAGGCGTTGTGTTTCCTGGCCGGGGCCAATTCCGTATTTCTGGGCGAAAAACTTCTCACTACGCCCAACCCCGAAGCCGACGCGGATCATCGTCTGTTTGAGAAGCTGGGAGTGAATTTGCGTGCGACCGCTTGAGCAGCGCCTGCGCGCTCACCTGATCGAACTCGAGCGCGACGGTTTGCTGCGAACCCGGCGGCCTCCGCAGGGCATCGATCTGTCGTCGAACGATTACCTGGGGCTGTCGGCGCATCCGCTCGTCAAGGAACGCATGGCGGCCGCAGTCTGCTCCATGGGGGCGGGCAGTACCGGCTCGCGGCTATTGCGCGGCGAGCGCGACTGTTTCACCGACCTGGAACAGCGTTTCGCGGCGTTCAAGGGAACCGAGCGGGCGCTCTACTTTTCGAGCGGGTACCTGGCGAACCTGGCCGTGCTGGCCACATTTCCGGAAGCGGGAGACACCATCTACTCGGATGAACGGAATCATGCCAGCCTGATCGATGGTGCGCGTCTTTCGCGCGCGGAACGGGTTGTGTTCCCGCATGGCTCGCCCGGCGAGGTTCCGGCTGGGGCGTTTCTGGTCACCGAATCGATATTCAGCATGGATGGCGATTTCGCGCCGCTCCAGAAGTACGCCCGGCTCGGTGCGGGCTTGATTGTGGATGAAGCTCACGCCGTCGGGATTTATGGAAAGCGCGGCTCGGGGCTCATCGAAGAAGCGGGCATCGGAGACGCCGTATTCGTCTCCATCAATACGGCCGGCAAGGCGCTGGGCGTCGCCGGAGCCTTCGTGGCCGGACCCGCCTGGGCCATCGAGTATCTGGCGCAGCGAGCTCGCACCTTTATGTTCTCGACTGCCATGCAGCCGGCCGTGGCGGCCGCACTGGATGCCAGTCTGGGCGTCATCGAGGGCGAGCCGGAACGCCGCGGCCGGCTGCGATTTCTGGCGCGCTACTTGCGCGAACGGCTTCGAGATGCGGGCGTTGCCGTCGCGCCCGGTGATTCTCCGATTATTCCCGTGATCCTGGGCGAAAACGACCGTGCCATGGCGATCGCCGCAACGCTGCAGCAGGCCGGGTTCGATATCCGGGCCATTCGTCCGCCGACCGTCGCGCCG
Source organism: Bryobacteraceae bacterium (assembly GCA_035469225.1). Taxonomy (GTDB): domain Bacteria; phylum Acidobacteriota; class Terriglobia; order Bryobacterales; family Bryobacteraceae; genus Palsa-187. The sequence goes on along the minus strand of DATIRX010000187.1, from coordinate 9,194 downwards.
GGAACGGCGCGCCTGCGCATTTCAGTGAACGCCGGGCTCTCGGAAGACCTCCTCGACCGCTTTGTGGAAAAACTGTGCGCGGTGTATTCGTAACGGGAACCGATACCGGCGTCGGCAAGACGGTGCTGTCGGCTGCGCTGATGCTGCGGTATCCCGATGCCACTTACTGGAAACCGATCCAGACGGGTCCCGACGACGACACCAGCGAAGTCGGCCGCCTTTCCGGTGGCCGGGTATGTGCCGAGGGCATTCGCCATCCCGATCCGGTCTCGCCGCATCTTTCCCGCACTCGCATCGACCTGGACGCGCTGGTGCGGCGAACTTTCGGGACGGCGGTGGTCATTGAGGGCGCAGGCGGCGTTCTGGTGCCGGTGAATGAGTCCCAGACGATGGCCGACTTCATGGTGAAACTCGGCTTGCCGGTCATGGTCGCAACCCGCACCACGCTGGGCACCATCAACCATACCGTGCTCACCATCGAGGCCCTGCGGGCGCGATCGCTTAAGATCGCCGGAGTGGTGATGATCGGGGATAGAAACTCCGACAATCGTGCCGCGATCGAACGCTACGGCAAAGTCTCCGTGCTGGCCGAAATGCCGCGCTTCGATCCACTCACTCCGGAGTGCTTACGAAGCTGGGCGGAAACCCTTCCGAAGGATCTGATCCCGTGAATCTGACTGACCGGGACCGTGCTGTCCTGTGGCATCCCTACACGCAAGCGCTTACCGCGCCCGCGCCGATCCCTATCGAGCGGGCGGAAGGCGTCTGGCTGTACACCGAAGATGGCCGCCGGATCCTGGACGGCATTTCCTCCTGGTGGGTGAACATTCACGGCCACTCGCATCCCAAGCTGAACGCGGCGCTGGCGACGCAGGCCGGCGAACTGGAGCACGTACTGTTTGCCGGATGCACGCACCGTCCGGCCGTGGAGCTGGCGGAGCGTCTGCTCGAAATCCTTCCGGCGGGGCTGGCCCGCGTGTTCTACTCCGATAACGGGTCGACCGCGGTCGAGGTCGCGTTGAAGCTCGCTATCCAGTACTGGCGCAACCGCGGCGAGCCCCAACGGAAGACCATCGTCACTCTCGACAACGCGTATCATGGCGACACCGTCGGCGCGATGTCGGCCAGCGAAGATTCCGTATTCACGCGCGCGTTCTCGAATTTGTTGTTTCCGGTGGAGCGCGTCAGCGGGCTGGAGGAAATGGAGCGATGCCTGGAAGCGCATTCCGCCGCAGCAGTGCTCATCGAACCGATGCTGCAAGGCGCCGGCGGCATGATCGTGTGGCCTGCCGAGTTCGTGGCGGGCGTCCGCCGCTTGTGCGACCGGTACGGTGCCCTGATGATCGCCGATGAAGTGCTGACCGGCTTCGGCCGCACCGGAACGATGTTCGCCTGCGAGCACGCAGCGATCACGCCCGATATCATCTGCCTCTCAAAGGGGCTTACCGCCGGATACCTTCCGTTGGGCGTGACCGCGACCACCCCGGCCGTCTATGAAGCATTCCTCAGCGACGACCGATCCAAGACGTTCTTCCACGGCCACTCCTATACGGCCAATCCGCTGGCGTGCGCCGTGGGGCTCGCGAGTCTGGATCTGTTCCGCGACGAAGCGGTGTTAACCAAGGTGACCCGGCTCGAACAGCAGCTTCGCGCCGGCTTCGAACCCTTGCGTTCGTTGGGTGACGTCCGCGTGATCGGGGGCGTGGCGGCGATCGAATTAGCCTCCAGCAAGCCCGGCTATCTCGACCAGATCGGGCCGCGCCTGGCAGCCGCCTTCCTCGACCGGGGCCTGTTGCTGCGCCCGCTCGGCAACGTGGTGTACTTCATGCCGCCGTATTGCATTTCGGAATCCGAAACCGCCTGGGCGCTGGACCAGATCGCGGCCGTGCTACGGCAGTTGCCCCTGTGGTAAGATCCACTGTTTGCGGCTTCGCACAGGAGAAATTTTCCCGTGAAAGTATACGAAACAAATGATATCCGGAATGTTGCACTCTTAGGGCACGGACACTCGGGAAAGACGTCGCTGGCCGCCGGCGCGTTGTTCGCGAGCGGAGCCACCAGCCGGCTGACGCGAGTCGATGAGGGCAACACCATCACTGACTTCGACGAGGAAGAGATCGCCCGCAAGCTGACCATCCTGACCGCCGTCGCGGCCGTGGAGTGGAACAAGAAGAAGATCAACCTGATCGACACGCCCGGTTTCAATACTTTTCTCATCGACACGCAGGCGTCGCTGGCAGCCGCCGACGCGGCGCTGATCGTGGTGGATGGGGTGGCCGGCGTCGAAGTCCAGACCGAGAAGGTGTGGGGTTTCTGCGATGAGTTCAAGCTCCCCCGCGCGATTGTGATCAACAAACTGGACCGCGAGCGTTCCAGCTTCGATCGCACTCTCGAAAATGTCCAGCAGATTTTCGGCCGCACGGCGGTGCCGATTCAGCTCCCCATCGGCTCGGAACGGGAGTTCAAAGGTGTCGTCGACCTGGTTCGCATGAAGGCCTACAGCTACACGCCGGATGGCGACGGCAAGGGGAAAGAGAGCGAGATCCCCGCGAATATGGCCGAGGCGGCGAAAAGCGCCCATGAAGCGCTGGTGGAAATGGTGGCCGAAGGAAACGACAAGCTGCTGGAGGAGTTCTTCGAGATGGGCACGCTGCCCCCGGAGGACATCGTGGTGGGCCTGCGCGAAGCCGTGAGGCAGATGCGCATGTTCCCGGTCTTGTGCGCCTCGGGCCTGCACAATATCGCCACCGACCTGCTCTTGCATTTCGTGCTGGAAGATTTCCCCGGCCCCGCCGATGGCGACCCCTGGAGAGCAACGCTCAACGGAAAAGACGTCGAGCGCGCGGTCAAGGATTCCGAGCCGGTCTCCGCATTCGTCTTCAAAACCGTGGCCGATCCCTTTGCCGGGCGGGTGTCTTATTTCAAAGTCGTCTCGGGCGTGGTTAAGAACGACGCGAATCTGGTAAACTCCCGCAGCGGCGTGGCGGAGCGTCTGGCGCATATCGGCGCGCTTTTCGGCAAGACCATTCAGCCCGTGCCCGAGCTGCATGCGGGCGATATCGGCGGCGTCGCCAAGCTGAAGGAGACGCTTACGGGCGACACGCTGGCCGATAAAGCGTCGCTGATCGCGTATCCGCCGGTGCGCCTGCCCGAGCCTTCCATCGCCTACGCCATCTCGGCCAAGACGCGCAACGACGAAGACCGCATGGGGCACGCCGTCCACAAGATTCTCGAAGAGGATCCGGCGCTGCGTTTCTATCGCGATCCGCAGACCAAGGAGTTCCTGCTGGCGGGAACGGGCCAGCAGCACGTGGAAGTGATCGTCAGCCGCCTGAAGAAGCGCTACAGCGTGGACGTGGAGCTGCATTCGCCGAAAATCCCCTACCGCGAAACCATTCGCGGCAAGGCGGACGTCCAGGGCCGGCACAAGAAACAGACCGGCGGCCACGGCCAGTTCGGCGACTGCTGGATCCGCGTCGAACCTCTGCCGCGCGGCGCGAAATTTTCTTTCGAGAACGAAGTATTCGGCGGTGCGATTCCGCGGAACTTCATTCCGGCAATCGAGAAGGGCATCATCGAGGCGTCCGAAAAAGGCTATCTGGCCGGCTTCCCGATGGTGGACTTCCGGGTGGTGGTGTACGACGGCTCCTATCACGACGTGGATTCTTCGGAAATGTCGTTCAAGCTGGCCGCCCGCAAGGCCTTCCGGGCCGCCATGGAACAAGCTAAACCCACACTTCTGGAGCCCATCATGAACGTGGAAGTGCAGGCCCCAGTGGAATACGCGGGGGACCTGATGGGCGATATGAACAGCCGCCGCGGACGTATCGCAGGCATGGATACCAAGAGCGGCACGCAGATCATTAAGGCCCAGGTTCCCATGTCCGAAATGCTCAGCTACCAGAACGATCTGACGTCGATGACCCAGGGCCGGGCCTCTTTTTCGATGGAGTTTTCGCACTACGACTATGTTCCGCAGATGCAGGCCGATAAAGTGATCGCCGCCGCCAAGGCCGCCAAAGTCGGCGAAGTGGAAGAAGAAGAGTAGCTGCCGGTGTGCTCATAATAGGTGGTGTTCGAAAAACCCGCGCCGGCGGATCACCCCATTCTTGACCTGCTCGCTCGCCGCTGGAGCACGCGCGCATTTTCCGATCGTTCCGTCGATAGCCAAACCCTGGCGAGACTGTTCGAGGCCGCCCGCTGGGCGCCGTCCAGCGGCAATGGACAGCCCTGGAGTTTTCTGGTCGCGACCAGGGCTCATCCCGCCGAGCACGAGCGCATGGCCAGTGTATTGGCCCCCGGCAACGCGTGGGCCCGCCAGGCTCCGGTGCTGGCGCTCTCCGTGGCGACGCTCGATCGCTCCGCCGACAAACCCAATCGCCACGCCTACCACGATGTGGGACTCGCTACCGAGAATCTGGTCATGCAAGCTCATTCGATGGGGCTGGGCGTGCATATGATGGCTGGATTCAATGTCGAGATGGCGCGCGAAGTCTTCGAGATTCCCGCGCGGCATGATCCCGTCACGATGATTGCGATCGGCTATCCAGGACATCCGGACTCGCTTGCGGAGGACCTTCGCGCGAAGGATCTGGCTCCGCGCCAGCGCAGACCGATTGGCGAGTTCGTGTTCAGCGGGAAGTTCGGACAACCCGCCGGTTTAGAATAGCGTCAGAGGACATTGTGGAGAAAAGAAGAATCGGATCCCTGGAAGTTTCCCTGGTCGGCTTGGGTTGCAACAATTTCGGCTGGCGTATTGACGCCGCCGGAACCGCGGCCGTGATGGACGCGGCGATCGAATCCGGGATCAACTTTCTGGACACGGCCGACGTGTACGGCGGCGGGCAGAGCGAAGAATATATGGGCCGGGCACTCAAGGGGCGTCGCGCCAAGGTGCTGATCGCCAGCAAGTTTGGAATGAAGATGGGCGAAGGCAAAGAAGGCGGCAAGCCGGCCTACATCCGCCAGGCCGTCGAGGACAGCCTGCGCCGCCTGGATACCGATCATATCGATCTTTATCAGATCCACAAACCCGACCCGTCCACGCCCATCGCCGATACGCTTGGCGCGCTGGATGATCTGATCAAAGCCGGCAAGGTTCGCGAGATCGGGTGCTCCAATTTTTCCGCGGCACAGCTCCGTGAGGCCAAGCGCTTCGCCAGTGTCCAAAACGATTACAGCCTGGTGCATCGCGAGCCGGAAGCGGAGGTTCTGCCGGAGTGCCGGCGTCTGGGAATTGCGTTTCTGCCCTATTTCCCGCTCGCCAATGGCCTGCTGACCGGTAAATATCGCAAAGGCCAGCCATTTCCCAAGTCCAGCCGCGCCGAGGACGGATTCGGTCCCAAGGTGTTCACCGATGAGAACCTGACACTGGTGGAAACGCTGCGGCAGTTCGCGGAGTCCCGCGGTCACACGCTGCTGGAGCTGGCCATGTCGTGGCTGGCATCGAAGCCCGAGATCGCCTCCATCATCGCCGGCGCCAAGACTCCGGAGCAGGTGAAGGCCAATGCGTCTTCGGTCAACTGGCGCCTTTCCGAAGCCGATCTGGCTGCACTGAACGGCACTCTGGCCGCCGCGGTCTAAACGTTTCGCGTCACCGCTTATGGACGAACAGGAATTCAAGAATCGCGCCGAGCAGGCCCTGGACGATCTCTTCCGGCGGCTCTCGGCGGCCGTAGAAGAGTACGACTTCGAGGCCGACTTCAACGCGGGCGCGCTGGCCATCGAATTCGAGACGCCTCCGGGAAAGTTCGTGGTCAGCCCCAACTCGCCGGTCAGCCAGATCTGGGTCTCGGCGCATTCCAAGAGTTTCAAGCTGGAATGGAATCCGGCGCGCGGTGCGTTCGTGCTGCCCGGCACGGGGCAGTCGCTGGCCGAATTGATCGGCGATGCGGTCGGACAGCAGCTCGGCGAAAAGGTAACCCTATAGGTTATGGCCGGAGTGTATATCGCCTATCCGTTTTGCGCTCAGAAGTGCACGTACTGCAATTTCGCATCCGGAGTGTTCCCGCGCGAACTGGAAGCGGGCTATCTGGACGGCCTGCGGAGCGAGCTGCAAAAGACCGAGTGGGTGTGGACGCCGGAGACGGTCTATTTGGGAGGCGGCACACCCAGCCTGGTCGATCCCGCCGCGCTGGCCGATCTGCTGGCTGTGATCCCGGGCAGTCCCTGGATAGAATCCACCATGGAGGCCGCGCCCGGCGGCATTACGCCGGAAAAAGCCGCGGCATGGAGTCGCGCAGGAATCAATCGCGTGAGTCTGGGCGTGCAATCGTTCCACGCGCGCGAGCTGGCCCGTACGGGACGCAAACACACCGCCGAGGTAGTCGAGCGTGAAATCGCCATCCTGCGCGCAGCGGGCCTCGGCAACTTCAACATCGATCTGATCGCCGGCCTTCCCGGCCAGACGCTTGAAAGCTGGCATGCCTCGCTTGATTGGGTGGAGCGCCTGGATTCGCCGCATGTCTCGGTGTACATGCTCGAAGTGGATGAGGACAGCCGCCTGGGCTCGGAAGTCCTGGCGTTGGGCCAGCGCTACGGCGCGCCCGATATTCCCTCCGACGACCAGATTGCGGATTTCTATGAGCTTGCCGTCGATCGCCTGGCACGCGCCGGAATCGCGCGTTACGAGATTTCGAACTTCGCCCGGCCAGGGTTTGAATCGCGCCACAATCTGAAATACTGGCTGCGCGAGCCCTACTTGGGCTTCGGCGCCGACGCGCACTCGTTCGACGGAACGTGGCGCTGGCAGAATCCGGAATCGATGGAAGACTATCTGCGCGGTGTCAAGCCGGAGCGAACCCTCGCCGATCCCCTGGCCGAGCCTTTCTTCCTGGGCTTGCGCCTCGATCGGGGCAGCGACGCCGATTGGTCTCGGTTCCGGCCCGCGGTCGAAGGTTTCATCCGCGACGGATTACTCGAAACCAGCGGAAACCTGCTGCGCCTGACCCGCCGCGGCGTGCTGCTATCGAACGAAGTATTCGCCGAGTTCCTGGGAGCACCGGTCGTATGATCGATCTGCGCAGCGACACCGTCACCCGTCCCACTCCGGCCATGCGGCGCGCCATGGCGGATGCCGAGGTCGGCGACGACGTGTACGGAGAAGACCCCACCGTCAGAAGACTTGAGCAGCGCGTGGCCGACATGCTGGGCAAGGAAGCGTCCCTCTTTCTGCCCTCCGGGACTATGGCCAACACCATCGGCATCAAGCTCCACACGCGGCACGGCGAAGAGGTGGTGTGCGATCATCGCGCGCACATCCTGGACTGGGAAATGTCCATGATGGCGTGGTTTTCAGGCTGCCTGGCCCGGCCGGTTCCCACCGAAGACGGTGTGCTGCGGTGGACCGATATCGAACCCGTGGTGCGCGCCCGAACCGGATTCCCCGCGCCGACTGCGATGGTCAATATCGAGCATCCCCACAATATGGGCGGCGGGACTCTGTTCCCCATGGAAGGCATCGACACCATATGCGATCGGGCGCATGAGCGCGGTCTCAAAGTCCACATGGATGGTGCGCGGCTTTTCAACGCTGTGGCAGCTTCCGGCCATGCCGCCGCTCGCATCGTCGCCAAGACGGATACGGTGATGTTCTGCCTGTCGAAAGGTCTGGGCGCGCCGGTTGGCTCCATGTTGGCCGGCGATGCCGCCACCATGGCCGAGGCGCGCCTCTATCGCAAGCGTTTAGGCGGAGGGATGCGCCAGGCTGGAATCCTGGCGGCCGCGGGCCTGGTGGCGCTGGCAGGCTCTCTGAGCCATTTGTCCCAAGATCACGTCAACGCCAAGATGCTGGCGGAGTACGTTGGTCTCGATCCGGCCAAGATTCCGACCAACATCGTGATCTTCGATATCGCCACAACCGGTCTGCCGCCTGCGGAGTTTCTCGCCCGGCTGAAGGACGATGGAGTGCTGGCCGGGTCCATAGGCGGAACCCGCATCCGCCTGGTGACGCACTACGATGTTTCGCGCGAGGATTGCATCCGGGCCGGGGAGGCCATCGCGTCGCTGCTCGCCGTCAAGGCTCGCGCCTGACAACCCGCCTCGGTCTGATCTGTTGCACCACTGCGCTGAGTGTGCGCGTCCACGGGCCCTATGCGGGCATGGCGCGGAGTGGCGCTTTGGTTTCCTTCGCCAGGAATAAATAGGCTCCCACGCCGACGATCAGGACCACCCAAATGGTCTGCATCGGAGCCGTATAAGATCCCGTGACCGACTTGAGCCATCCAGTCAGGATCGGCGCGACGATGCCGGCCAGATTCAGCGCCGTGTTCTGGATGCCGGCCACACGCCCCGCCGCCACGCCCGGCAGCAGAGTCTGGGTGATGGCCCAGTAGTTGGCGGTCGCCAGGCCCAGCCCGGTCATGGAAAAGATGGCGAAAAAGATCGCCACATCGGTGGATGGCGACATCGCGCCAAAGACTTCGGTGGAGGCCGCCAGCAGCCCTGCGATGGTGAACCAGCGCCGGGTATTCACGGCGCTCGCCCCGCGGCGGATGATCCAGTCGGCTGCGGCCCCGGAAAGGATGGCGACGATGCCGGTGCCCGCGAAGCTGAACATCGTATAGATGCTCATGGAGCTCAGGGTGAGGTTGCGGCTCTCGACCAGATACGCCGGCAGCCAGGTGAGCGAGAAAAACAGGAAGTAGTTATAGCAAAACGTGCCGATCACGGTGGCCCACATGGCGCGGGTCCGGAACAGCTCGCCGAAGGATGGCTCCGGGCCGCGCGGAGTGACAGCTCGAAGCCGCTGTGCACCGGGCCGGTCGTCCTCTGCCAGCAGCATCCACGGAATCACCCACACCAGGCCCCCGATGCCCAGCAGGAAGAACATGGTCCGCCACCCGTAGCCCAGGATGAGCCAGGTGGCCAGAGGCGACGCAATGGCCGGTCCCCACTTGCTGCCCGATTCAAAGATGCCCGCGGCCAGCCCGCGCTGGCGTTCCTCGACGTTTTTCGCCAGCCAGGCCAGGCCCGCGGGAAACAAAGTCGATTCGGCCACGCCCAGCATCAGCCGCAGCGCGACCAGCTGCCAGAATGCTCCCGCCATGGAGGTCGCCGCGGCCACCAGGCACCACAACACAAAACTGATCGCCAGCGGGCGCTTGACGCCGAAGCGATCCACCACCAGGCCGGCGGGGATTTGGAGAACGGTATAGGTCCAGAAGAAGACCGAGTTCAGCACGCCGCGTCCGGTG
>DATIRX010000186.1:0-7279 GCA_035469225.1 Bryobacteraceae bacterium | reverse complement strand
CTACGGGCGCGATTAGCGAAGGATTCGTCGCCGCTGGGAAAAGCCAGGCTGCATTACTTCGATCTCAACAAGGGTCCCTGGTCGGAACTGGACGACCATGCGGCGTTTCTGCCGGGTGTTCCGCCGAAGAAGCTCCCGGGTGCGAATTTCTATCCGGAAGACATGACCAAGGCGGAATTTGAAGCGTGGGCCAAGGATGACGCGCGTGGGTTCTTCACAATCGTCAGGCGAGGCGCAGACAAGAAACTTCACAGCGAGCCGTATAGCGCGGCGTATAAGAGCGATCTGGCCCGGGCGGCGAAACTGCTTGAGGAAGCGGCGGCGCTCACGTCCAATCAGTCGCTGCAAAGCTTTTTGCGGCTGCGTGCGAAGTCGTTCCTGAGCGACAACTACTACGACAGCGATGTCGCCTGGATGCAGCTCGATGCGCCCATCGACATCACCATTGGTCCGTACGAGACCTACATGGACGAGATTTTCGGCTACAAGGCTGCGTTCGAGGCCTACGTCACGCTGCGTGACGACGAGGAGACTGCCAAGCTGAAGATGTTCGCCGATCATCTGCAGGAGATCGAAAACAATCTTCCGGTCGATCTCAAGTTCCGCAATCCAAAGATCGGCGCGCTGGCTCCGATTCGCGTGGTCAATCAGGTCCTGGCTACGGGCGACGGCGCACACGGGGTCCGCACCGCGGCGTTCAATCTTCCCAACGATGAACGCATCGTGCAGAAGATGGGCTCCAAGCGCGTGATGCTCAAGAATGTCCAGGAGGCGAAGTTCTCGAAAACTCTGGAGCCGATTGCGAAGCGTGTTCTTGCGCCTGCGGATCAGCGCGACCTGAATTTCAACGCGTTCTTCACGCACATCCTGGCGCACGAGATGACGCATGGAATCGGGCCGCAAAATAATGTCCGTCAGTCCCTAAAAGAGCTGCATTCGGCGATCGAGGAAGCCAAGGCCGATGCCACGGGGCTGTTCATGATGCAGTATCTGTTCGATCACAAGCTGCTGCCGGCGGCGGAGAAGTCGCTGTACACGACGTTCCTGGCGTCGTCGTTCCGCACGCTGCGTTTCGGAGTGCACGAAGCGCACGGCAAAGGCATGGCGCTGCAGTTCAACTACCTGATGGACAAGGGAGCCTTCATCGCGCGTCCCGATGGAACCTTCGCGGTGGATTTCGCCAAGATCCAGCCGGCTGTGCGCGATCTGGTGCACGACCTGCTGACGATCGAGGCTACGGGAGATTATGCCGGCGCCAAGAAAATGCTGGACCGGCTGGGCGTACTGCGGCCAGCGCTGCAGCAGGCGCTGGTAAAGCTGACGGACATCCCGACGGATATAGAGCCTATTTGAGCCGGGTAACTTTGACGGGAACGGAATGCTCGCAGGCTACCGTTTCCGTAACCCCGAACGCAATCTCGCCGCAGGCGTTGGCCGTCGCGGTCTGTTGCGCGAACTCCTCGGAAACCGCCGAAGCGGTCTTGCAGTTGGTCTTGCCGTTGAAGTTCACGCACACTTCCAGGCGATATTTCGCGAGGTTGAAGCTGGAATAAATGATTACGCCCAAAACAATCAGCACGAAGATGATGCCTGCGACGACCGGTTTCCGCATAGCTATTCGGTGAAGAACGCTCCCATGTGGCGAAACTTCTCGTAGCGCTGGTCGATGAGCGTGCGGGAGTCCAGGCCGGATAGCTCGGCGAGCGCCTCGCGAAGAGTCTTCCGCAGGGATTCGGCGGCCTGTTCCGGATCAGCCTGAGCGCCACCGCCGGGCTCGGCGATGATGCCATCGATCACGCCGAAATCACGCAGATCCTTCGCGGTCAATTTGAGCGCGGCTGCGGCTCGGGGGGCGCGGCTGGCATCGCGATACAGAATCGCGGCGCAGCTTTCCGGAGAAATCACACTATAGACGGCGTTTTCCATCATGTAAATGCGATTGGCGACGCCCAGGGCCAGCGCACCGCCGCTGCCGCCTTCGCCCAGGACCACGGCGATCACGGGAACGGGCAGCCGCGACATTTCCCGCAGGTTCTGCGCGATGGCCTCGGCCTGGCCGCGCTCCTCGGCGTCGATGCCGGGATAAGCGCCCATGGTGTCCAAAAGGGTGATCACCGGGCGCGAAAACTTCGCCGCCAGCTCCATCAGGCGCAGGGACTTGCGATAGCCCTCCGGCTTGGGCATGCCGAAATTGCGGAACAGCTTCTGTTTGGTATCGCGGCCCTTCTGCTGTCCGATGATCATCACCGGACGGTCTTCGAACCACGCGGGTCCGGCCACGATGGCGTGGTCGTCGGCATAGGCCCGGTCGCCGTGCAGTTCCTCGAAATCGGTAAAAATGCGCTGGATGTAATCCAGCGCGTGAGGACGCTTGGCGTGGCGCGCCAGAAGCACGCGCTCCCAGCTCGGATTCGTTTCTGTAGGTGCTTTGGTTTCAGCGCTCATTCGGTGGCGAGGACTTCCAGCGCTTCCGGTCCGCAAATACGCGCCAGTTCGGCGCAAAATTCCTTATCCGGGCGAACCCGCGCCGGTACGTCCAGGATAACCGAGAAATCGCGTCGTTTTTCCAGGCGCAGGCGAACTTCAGTGGCGCCGGGCTTGCGGGCGAACAATTGGGAAAGAGCCTGAGCGCGGTCGGCATCGCTTGCGCCGTTCACCACAGCGCCATTCATGGGAACGCGGATGGAGATGAGAGAGGGAAGATTTACACGCGCGTTTTCGAGCGGAATGATGTCCTGCACGGAGATTTTCGGGGGTGCGTTTTCTTCCGGCAGGACCAGCCCGCGGACCATTACGGCTTTATCTTCATGGAGCGCCGGCAGCAGGCGCTCATACTGCGTGGAGAACACCATGGATTCGACGCTGCCTTCACGATCCTCGATCTGCATGGCCGCCCAGAGTTTGCCGTCCTTGTTGCGCTTGCGCTGGATACCGGTGAGAATCCCGCACAAGACGACTTCCGTGCTTTTCGCAAGGCCTTCGAGGCTCGAAGTAAGATGCGTGGCAAGGTCCGCGGCCTTGTCCTTGTATTCGTCGAGCGGGTGGCCGGTGATGTAGAAGCCCAGCATCTCCTTTTCGCCGGTCAGTTTCTCGTGAGGCGTCCAATCCGGGACCGCCGGCAGCGGATGCGAAGCGGCGGGCTCGTGGGCCGCCAGATCGGCAAAGAGGCCGGATTGGCCGCTGGCGCGATCCTTCCACGCCCGCGTTCCGATTTCCATGGCTCCGTCAATTACGGCGAACAACTGCGCCCGCGCGCCGCCCAGGGAATCGAGCGCTCCAGCCTTAATGAAACTTTCGATCATGCGCCGGTTCACCGCGGAGAGGTCCACGCGTTCACAGAAATCGTAGAGCGAAGTGAACAGCCCGCCTTCATTGCGGGCCGCCATGATCGATTCGACCGCATTGGCCCCGACGTTCTTGATCCCTCCCAGACCGAAGCGAATGCCGTCGGGCGCCGGCGTAAACGTGAATTCGGACGAGTTCACATCGGGCGCGAGAACGGGGATGGACATCTCGCGGCACTCATTGATGTACTTCACTACCTTGGCCGTGTTGCCGGATTCCGAGGTCAGCAGCGCGGACATGAATTCCAGCGGATAATGCGTTTTCAGATACGCGGTGACGAACGCCAGGTATGCATAGGCCGCCGAGTGCGCCTTGGGAAATCCGTACCCCGCGAACTTTTCCATCAGGTCGAAAATGCGCTCGGCTTTTTTCGCGGGATGGCCGTTGGCCTTGGCCCCGTCCACGAAGCGGGCGCGCTGCTTGGCCATCTCCTCCGGCTTCTTCTTGCCCATGGCGCGGCGCAGCAGATCCGCTTCGCCCAGCGAGTAACCCGCCAGGCGGTTAGCGAGGCGCGTGACCTGTTCCTGGTACACCATCACGCCGTAGGTTTCTTCCAGGATCTCCTTCATCTCGGGAAGATCGTAGACAACTTCTTTACGGCCATGTTTGCGATCGACGAAATCGTCGATCATGCCCATGGGGCCGGGGCGGTAGAGCGCGTTGAGCGCAACCAGGTCGCCGATCCGATCAGGCTGGTAACGGCGCAGAATGTCGCGCATGCCGGCGGATTCGAACTGGAACACGCCGCTGGTGTAGGCCTTGCAGAAAATCTGCTGGAAGGTTTTCTGGTCGTCGAGCGGCAGATCTTCGATCTTGAGCGTCACGCCGCGATGGCGTTCGATCAGCTTGAGCGCGTCCTCAATGATGGTCAGGGTGGTGAGCCCCAGGAAATCCATCTTGAGCAGGCCGAGTTTTTCCAGGCCCACCATGTCGTACTGGGTGACGATTTCGTCCTTGTTGGTCTTGTAGAGCGGAACCAGCTCCCGCAGCGGCTGCGGTGCGATCACGACGCCGGCCGCGTGGACGCTGGCATTGCGCGCGACACCCTCCAGGCGCTGCGCGACGTCCAGGATCTCCTGGATGCGGGGCTCCTTGCGGGCCAGCTCGTCGATTTGCGGCTCCATCTTGCGCGCCTCTTTGAGCTTGATGTTCAGCGGCATGGTGGGGATCAGCTTGGTGATCCGGTCCACGTCGGCATAGCTGACGTCGAGCACGCGGCCGACATCCTTGAGGGCTGCCCGCGCTCCCAGAGTGCCGAAGGTGATGATCTGGGCCACCTGCTCGCGGCCGTATTTTTCGGTGACGTACTGGATTACTTCGCCGCGCCCGCGCGTGCAGAAGTCGACGTCGATATCGGGCATGGTGACGCGTTCCGGATTCAGAAACCGCTCAAAGAGCAGCTCGTATTCGAGCGGATCCAGGTCGGTGATGTTCATCGAATAGCTCACCAGCGATCCGGCGGCGGATCCGCGGCCCGGGCCCACGGGGATTTTGCGATCTTTGGCGAAGCGAATGAAATCCCAGACGATCAGGAAGTATCCGGAATACTGCATCTGCTGGATGGTGCGAATCTCGCGGTCCAGGCGCTCGGAGTATTCCGCCAGATTGTGTCGGAGCCGGCCCTGCGCCTGCAAAGCTTCCAGGCGCACGCGGCGCTGCTCGAACCCCTGGCGGGCGACGTATTCAAAGTAGGTGTCGGTGGTGTGGGTTTCGGGAATGGGAAATTTGGGAAACGGCTCGGCGATGGGGTCCAGCTTGATCTGGCATCGCTGGGCGATATCCCAGGTGCGGTCGAGCGCATGTTCCACTTCGCCGAACAGCTGCATCATTTCATCGCGCGACTTGAGATAGAACTCCGGCACGGTGAACCGCATGCGGTTCGGATCGGACATGGTCTTGCCGGTCTGAATGCACAGGAGAATTTCGTGCGCGCGAGCGTCGTCCTGGCGGAGATAATGCGAATCGTTGGTGGCTACCAGCGGGATTCCGGTGTCCGCGGCCAGCCGGTTGATGTGCGGAAGGACGCGCGCATCCTCATCCAGACCGTGATTCTGCAGCTCCAGGAAGAAATTCTTCTTGCCGAACAGGTCGCTGTATTCGTAGGCCAGCCGTTTGGCTTCGTCGTAGCGGTCCGCCAGCAAAGTTTCGTTGATATCGCCGCGGAGACAGGCCGAAAGGGCGATCAGGCCTTCGGAATGCCGCGACAGCAGGTCCTTATCGATGCGCGGCTTGTAGTAAAACCCGTCCAGGTAGCCGGAAGAGACCAGCTGGATCAGGTTGCGATACCCGGTCTGGTTTTCGCACAAAAGCACCAGATGGTTGTAGCGGTTGGTGTCGCTCTTGACGCCCTGGCCCTGCTGGGCGACGTACACTTCGCATCCGATCACCGGATGGACGCCGTGCTTCTTGGCCTCGCTGTAAAACTCGACCGCGCCGAACAGATTGCCATGGTCGGTCATGGCCACGGCGGGCATCTTCTGCTCCTCCGCCTGGGTCATCAGCTGCGAGATCTCGCAGGCTCCATCCAGCAGCGAGTAGTCGGTATGGCAATGCAGATGAATGAAGGGCGCGGGCATGAAAATCGTTCCGATCCCGGGGGAGACTACTATTATAGCGGTCGCCCATTACTATCGATATATGGACGAGCTTCGGATTGTGCCCGCGAGGGAGCGCGACGTGCCGCAGATCCTGGACCTGATCCGCGGTTTGGCGGAGTATGAGCGGCTGTCGCACGTCTTCGAAGCGACCGAAGACCGCCTGCGGGGCACGCTTTTCGGAGCGCATCCCGCCGCGGAAGTCTGGCTGGCGTACGTCGGTGAAGAATGTGCGGGCTTTGCGCTGTTCTTCACCAGCTATTCGACCTTCCTGGGAAAGCCCGGCCTGTATCTGGAGGACCTGTTCGTCAAGCCGCACCTGCGGCGCAAAGGAATCGGCCTGGCGCTGCTGAAGAAACTGGCGGCGATTGCGCGGGAGCGGGACTACGGCCGGATGGAATGGAGCGTGCTCGACTGGAACGAGCCGGCGATTCAGTTTTACAAGAAACTGGGCGCCGTCGCGTTGGATGACTGGACCATGTTCCGGCTGACGGGCGACGCTCTGTCAAAGTTCTAGGCAGACGAGAGCGACACCGGCGAAGGGCCTTTGAATTCGACGATCAGGCCCAGCTCGCGGCGATCTGCCTCGGTCGGCCCGACGGCGCGATCCAGCTCGAATTCGACGGTAATGGGCCCGGCGGGCAGCGACGCGATCGACCCCGAGTATTTATGCTGGCCCGGCGCGGCGTAGGTCTGGGGCGGAAGCGCGGTGCCATTGACCCGTGCGAACAGCGTGAAGTGCGGATGCGTGGCAAACAGAACCGGGGGGAGCTGAAACGTGAATTCCAGGGTCGCCGGCGCCAGCGCGGCGGGTGAATCCACTTCGAGAACGAAGCAGCGCTCGGTCCAGCGCCAGGAATCCAGCTCCATCCTATGCCAGCCCTGCAGCAAACGGAAATCGCAGGGCGGCGCAGCCAGCCGGCTCTTGGCCAGGAGGAAGGCGCGCGCATCGCCTTCGGGGGTGACCGGATCTGCCGTGGCCACCGGGCCGACGGCGGAGTAATGCATCACATCCCATCCGGACCGCCGCAGGACGCGCTCCAAGGCCTTCTCCGAGAAGATCCAGAAATTGGACTCGTCGTTGTTGAGCTCGCGCTCATCCACCAGGTACGCCAGCGGAAGCGCCCCGAAGCTGGTTTTGCCGTCCGGGCTCACGGATGCGATTCGGGTGCTCAGAAAAATATAGCGGGAGGCTCGCGCCAGCGCCTCCAGCACCAGGAACGGATTCTTCAGGTGATACAGGACGCCCAGCATGACGGTGAAACCGTAGGTAAACGAGGGCAGTTGCGGCCGCGTGTCCAGATCCACGGCATGGATCCGGATGGCCGACCCCAGGGCCT
>DATIRX010000185.1:0-2002 GCA_035469225.1 Bryobacteraceae bacterium | reverse complement strand
CGAAGTCGCTCCTGCTTCGCAGCGGTATTATGGAGATGATGCTCACTCGCTACATCCAGGAAGCGATGAAGAGGGCCCGTTTCAAGACCTTGAAGGACGGCACCTGTTTTGGAGAGATTCCAGGGTTGGCCGGCGTATGGGCGAACAAAGACACATTAGAGAAGTGCCGCCAGGAACTCCAGGAAATCCTGGAGGAATGGCTGGTTCTGAAGATTCGTGACAACGATCCAATTCCTCGAATTGGCCGCGTCGGGCTCACCGTCCAGGCCGCCTAGGGATGGCCCGCCCGATTGCCCGGAACGAGTTAATCCGGAAATTCCGAAATCTCGGTTTTGCCGGGCCGGTTTCCGGAGGGCGGCACCAGTTCATGATAAAGGGAGTGCTGAAAGTGCGCATTCCCAACCCGCACCAGGGCCGCAGTATCGACGGATCGCTCGTGAAAGAGATCTTGCGGCAGGCTGGGATCACAACCGACCAGTGGGATAAGGCCTGAAAGCCCTACTGACCCTGTGCCACAATAAGCCCCATGCAGGCAAGGGTTCTCGCGTTCGTTTTGGCCGGAGGAAAAGGTACCCGGCTCTATCCCCTGACCAAGGAACGCGCCAAGCCCGCAGTGCCCTTCGGCGGACGATATCGCATCGTCGATTTCGTCCTCAGCAACCTGGTGAACTCCGGCATCTATTCCATCTACGTGCTGATCCAGTTCAAGAGCCAGAGCCTGCTGCAGCACTTGAGCGAAGGCTGGGAAGTGGGCGGTCTCCTGCAGCAGCACTTCATCATTCCGGTACCCGCGCAGATGCGCTCCCCCGGCGAAGATTGGTATCGCGGCACCGCCGACGCCCTGCATCAAAACATCAATCTGATCGAGCAGGCCGATCCGCACTACGTGGTCATCTTCGGCGCCGATCATATCTACCGCATGAACATCCGCGAGATGCTCGAATACCACATGCACAAGCGCTCGCAGGCCACCATCGCGGCCATCCCGGTGGACAAAGCCCAGGCCCACGAGTTTGGCGTCATCGAAGCGGCCCCCGATGGCAGCGTGGTCGGATTCCATGAAAAGCGTCCCGATGCGCCCACCATGCCGGGCGATCCGGAGCGCGTGTTCGCGTCGATGGGGAACTACATCTTCTCCACCAACCTCCTATTGCGCGAGCTGTATGCCGATGCTGAAAACGAAAACAGCTCGCACGATTTCGGCCGCGATATCCTGCCCTCACTGGTGGGCCGGGCGCCCATGTACGCCTACGATTTTCAGACCAACCGGATTCCCGGAGATCCGCCCAACCAGGAACCCTATTGGCGCGACGTCGGAACCATTGATTCCTTCTATGAGGCCAACATGGACCTGCGCGCGATTCTTCCGGCTCTGAATCTGTATAACCGCCAGTGGCCCCTGCGCACCGGAACCTACGCCGATCCGCCCGCGAAGTTTATCTTCGACGAAGAGGGCCGCCGCGGGCAGGCCATCGACTCCATCATCGGCGGTGGCTCGATTCTTTCCGGAGGTCTGGTGCGCGGATCCGTGATGGGCCGTAACGTGCGCGTGCACACGGCCGCCGTCGTGGAAGATTCGGTGATGTTTGACAATGTCGATATCGGGCGCCGGGCCCGCGTGCGCCGCGCGATCCTCGATAAGAACGTGCGAGTGCCCGACGGCGCAACCATCGGCTTCGATCTTGCGAGGGACAGCTCGCTCTACCACGTTACCGAGAGCGGCATCGTCGTGGTGGAAGGCCACCGCTCGACGGTGGATGTCGCCACCATCCTTGTGTAATGCGCGCAGAAATGCGTACAATAAGGAAGGCTGCAGACTCCCCCGCCGCAGCGGCCATTCATGAAGGGCGCGTAGCTCAACTGGCAGAGCAACTGACTCTTAATCAGTAGGTTGAAGGTTCGATTCCTTCCGCGCTCACCACTCACCTTCGGTTGTCAGGCGCTCGACCGGCCCAGGTGCGATATCAGGCTGATCAAAAAGAGCACCAGGAAAATGAAGAAC
>DATIRX010000184.1:0-13456 GCA_035469225.1 Bryobacteraceae bacterium | reverse complement strand
GCATCATAAGGCGGGTCTGGCGGATTTCGAAGAAGTGGAGCAGGAGATTCAGAACCGCATTCTCGACTCGCGCCGGCAGGCGGCTTTACGCGCCTACCTCACCAAGCTGCGCGACGTCTCGTTTCTGGAAATCAAGGCGGGCTACGAAGACACGGCTGCGGCTCCCAGCAAGGACACCAAGTGGAACGATCCGGCCGAGCTGAAGCCGGACACCACCACCAAGAGCGAGGTTCTGGCGAATCCGTCCCGGAAGCGTATCTTCGGCATGGTCCAGATTCCGGGGACCAAGAGTTCCGGATCGTCTTCGTCCCGCTAGGGTCAATGAAGTCGCCCTATCTTAGCGAGCTTCAGCCTAACCAGACTGTTCAGGGGACGTTCCTGGTCTCCTACAAGGACGTTCGTCAGAAGAAATCCGGCGAGCCGTACCTTTCCCTGACCCTCACGGACCGCAGCGGCGACCTGGACGCCAAGATGTGGGACAACGCCGCGGAGGCGCTGAACACGTTTGAGCGCGACGATTTCGTGCGCATCAAGGGCTTGCTCCAGATTTTCCAGAATCGCCCGCAGCTTACGCTGCACAAGATTCAATCGGTTCCGGAATCGGAAATCGACCTGGCGGATTACCTTCCGGCATCCAGGCGCGACCGGGACGAAATGTTCCGCGAACTGCAGGGCTGGATCGGCGGCATGTCCGATCCCCATCTGAAACATTTGCTCGAAGCGATGTTCGCGGATGAGGAAATTGCCCTGGCCTATCGCACCGCGCCGGCCGCCAAGACCGTTCATCATAACTGGATCGGCGGTTTGATCGAGCACGTGCTTTCGCTGTGCCAGCTGGCGAAGTTCAGCGCCGGGCACTATCCGCACATGGATTTCGACCTGCTGCTGACCGGCGTCCTGCTGCACGATATCGGCAAGATTCGCGAGCTGCATTACGCGCGCAGCTTCGGCTACACCACCGAAGGCCAGCTGCTGGGGCACATCCAGATCGGCGTGCAGATGGTTCTCGAAAAGCTGCGCCTGTTCCCCGATTTTCCGCCGAAATTGCGGGACCTGGTCCTGCACATGATTCTGTCGCATCATGGCGAGCTGGAATACGGATCGCCCAAGATTCCTATGTTTCCAGAGGCTCTCCTGCTGCATCACCTGGACAATATGGATTCCAAGATGGAATGCATGCGGGCGCTGATCGACCGGGACAAGCAGATAACCGGCGAGTGGACCGGCTATAGTTCTCCGCTGGATCGTACCGCGCTGAAGAAGGGTAAGTATCTGGATGATTCCCCGGCGCCCCTGGTCGAGACGCCGCCGGTTAAACAGAGTCCCCCGGCATCCGATACCGGATCGGGCTTCGGAGCCAAGCTGCGCGATGCACTTGGCGGTAAGTCTTGAGGCGGCCCGCCGCAAAACACGATCTTCCTCCGCCGCTGGAGCTGGCGTGTCTGCGAGCGCTTTGGCAAGTGGGAGAAGGCACGGTTCACGATGTGCGCCGCGTCCTCTCGAAGGAACGCGTTCTGGCGTACACTACCGTGATGACGCTGCTCGATCGTCTGGAGAAACGCGGCTGCGCCACGCGCCGGAAGCCGGGGCGCTCTTTCCTGTACCGGCCCAAAACCAGCCGCGATACCATGCGGGATCGCGCACTGAAACAACTGCTGGCCGGTTTCTTCGACGGATCGCCCGACGCGCTCCTGACCTACCTGCGCCATCCCCGGCCGCATGCGGGCAAACATGCTACACCTGATAAGTAATCCGACCGAATGGCAAAATTCAAACCCGCGGGATCGAAAAAGAAGAAGACTGCGCCCGACTCGAAACGGGGACTGGTGCCCTGCGCCTTGATCGTCGTGGCTGGCTTCGCCCTCATCTTCTGGCTCTTCTACCTGGTCCTCAGATCCGGAACCTAAATGCGAATCGACCAAAGACAACCCGCCCAGATGCGGCCCGTGAAAGTCCAGACGGAGTATCTTCTGACGGCCGAGGGCTCGGCCCTCATCGAGGTAGGAAACACGCGCGTTCTCTGCGCCGCCTCTATTGAGGAATCCGTTCCGCCGTTTCTGCGCGGTTCCGGCAAAGGATGGGTGACAGCCGAATACTCCATGCTGCCGCGCGCCACTGCCACTCGTACCGCGCGCGAGATTTCTAAGGGCCGCGCCTCCGGCCGCACCATGGAGATTCAACGGCTGATCGGCAGATCGCTGCGCTCCGTGATCGACATGGACGCTCTGGGGGAGCGCAGCATCATTCTCGACTGCGACGTGCTCCAGGCCGACGGCGGAACTCGAACCGCCGCCATCACCGGAGCTTACATCGCGCTGTCCGCCGCGATCCGGCAGCTGGTAAAATTCGGGGCGCTCAAGAAGTCGCCGATTCGCGATTTCGTGGCCGCCACCAGCGTGGGCCTGATTCGGGGCACCCCCATGCTCGATCTCTGTTATGAGGAAGACTCGCAGGCCGATGTCGATATGAACGTGGTCATGACCGGCTCGGGACAATTCGTCGAATTGCAGGCCACCGCCGAGAAGACAGCTTTCGACGACGCCCAGATGTCGGAGATGCTGGCGCTTGCCCGGCGCGGGATCGCGGAACTGGTGACCATCCAGAAGAGTTTCGAAACCGCGTGACGGTCTACTGCGCGACGTCCAATCCCGGCAAGCTGAGAGAGTTTCAACTCGCCGCGCCGGATTTCGATGTGCGCCAGCTTCCCCGCCCCGTTCCGCCGCCCGATGAGCATGGGGCGACGTTTGAGGAAAATGCCGCCGGCAAGGCGGAATATTACGGGAGCTTCACGGACGGATACCTGTTTGCCGACGATTCGGGTCTGGAGGTCGATGCGCTCGGAGGAGCCCCCGGCGTGCATTCGGCGCGCTATGCCGGACCGGACGCCGCTGACGCGGATAACAATGCTCTGCTGCTGGAACGGATCCGCAAACATGCCGACCGCCGCGCGCGCTTCGTCTGCGTCATCGCGCTGGTGAAGGACGGAAAACTGGTAAAAACCTTTCGCGGCGCCGTCGAAGGCCGCATTCTCGATTCTCCGCGCGGCTCCGGAGGCTTCGGGTACGACCCGCTGTTTTACTACGAACCCTTTGGATGCACCTTCGGAGAAGCGCCCATCGCCGATAAGATGCGCGTGAGCCATCGGGCGCAGGCGCTGGAAGCCATGTTTACTTTCCTCCGAGGTATCTCTGCCAGCGCAGGAAGCCTATCATCGTCTTCGCATCGATGATTTTTCCACTGCGGATCATCCTGTCAATTTCGCCGGCGGTGTGCCACTTGGTTTCGATGCGCTCATCTTCCATGGGTTTCGCTTCGCCCGCCGTAAGGTCATGGGCAGTGTAGATCATCATCTTCTCGGTCAGAAATCCCGGACTGGGGAAGAATTCGGCTAGCTTGGCCCATTTCTTGGCCCGATACCCGGTCTCTTCCATCAGTTCCCGCTTCGCGGTCTGAAGGGGAGTCTCCCCCGGATCGACCGTCCCTGCCGGCAACTCCCACATGAATCGCCGGGCAGGCAGGCGATACTGCCTGACGAGCAGCACCCGGCCGCGTTGGTCAATCGGCATCATCACGGCCGAGCCTCCGTGATGCACGATGGCTCGCCGGATCTCGAAGCCGTCGGGATCCACAGCGTGATCCTGGGTAACGTGAAAGATCCTGTTACGCAGCAGTTCTTTGGAAGAGATAAGTTTCATTTGGACTTGATGGCCCGCGCGAATTCCTTCCCGGGCAGTGTGTTCAGAATATCGCCGCGCTCCAGCCACCCGCGCCGCGCCATCAGCACGCCGTAGCGCATGTTCGCCAGATGTTTGGGATGGTGGGCGTCGGTTGAGACCACGAACTTCGCCCCCCGGGCTTTGGCCGCGCGGATCAACGACGCCGTCAGATCCAGGCGCTCCGGGCTGGCGTTGATTTCCAGATACACGTTGCGGCGCGCCGCCACCGCGGCCACCGCTTCAAAATCGTACGGATAGGCGTCCCGATTCAGCAGAATCCGGCCCGTGGGATGCCCCAGCGCCCGCAGATGCTTGCATTCGAGCGCGCGCAGCAATCGATCCGTCATCTCGGCCGCTTCCAGGTTCATGTAACTATGCACGCTGCCGATCACGAAATCCAGCTCGCCGAGCGCGTCGTCCTCCAGGTCCATGGCGCCGTCGCGGCGGATATCGCACTCCAGGCCGGAGAACACGCGAATCCCCAACCCCTTCTGGTCCATCTCGCGAACCTGATGAGCGAAGGCGATGGCGCGCTTCTCATCCAGGCCGTTGGCCATCGCCAGTGCTTTGGAGTGGTCGGTAATCGCGATGTACTCATACCCTTGCAGGCGTGCGGCCTCGGCCATCTCCTCAAGCGACGCCCGGCCGTCCGTTTCGAGCGTGTGCATGTGCACATCGCCGCGGATATCGCCCAGTTCCACCAGGTTCGGAAGCTTGCCTGCTTCGGCGGCTTCGATCTCCCCCTGATTCTCGCGCAGCTCCGGCGGGATCCAGCGCAGGCCCAGCGCGTCGTAGATCTGCTCTTCGGTCTGGCGGGCCACGATTTCTTTACTGTCCACGCGGGACAGGCTGTATTCGCTCAGCGTCAGTCCCATCTTCTGCGCCCGGCTCCGCAGCACGATACTGTGTTCCTTGCTGCCGGTGAAGTACTGCAGCGCAGCGCCATAGCTTTCCTTCGGCAGCGCCCGCAGATCCACCTGCAGCCCTTCCAGGCCGAATTTGACGCTGGCCTTGTTGGGACCCCTCCCCAGCACCTCGTGGACTTTCGGATGCGTGGTGAAAGGTTCGATGGCATTCTCCGCCGCCGGCCCCGTGGCCAGCAAGTCCAGATCGCCCACCGTCTCTTTCCCGCGGCGCAGGCTTCCCGCGGGCGTCACGGTCTCCACGCCTTCAATGCCCTTCAGGAATGCCACCAGCTCGTCGGCCACCCCGTAGGCATAATTCAGCAGAAACCGCCCGGCGCGCTGCCGATAGGCCGCAATCGACCGCAGCACCTTCTCTTCAAGCTTGGCGCCCATCCGGGGCAGCTCTCGAAGCTTCTGCTCCTGGCAGATCTTCTCCAGGCCATCGATGGTGGAAACCCGGTAGGTCTCGAACAGAGTCCGGATGCTCTTCGGGCCAAGGCCTTGAATCTTCAATAATTCCAATGCAGTAGGCGGATATATCTCAAGCATCTGATCACGACGCTCGAAGCTGCCGCGCTGCTCGATTTCCTCCAGGGCAGACGCGATTCCCTTGCCGATTCCAGGGATATCCGTCACTTTCTTCGCCGGATCCTTGAGGATCGCTGAGATAGGGTCAGGATAACCCTCGACTACCGACGCCGCGTTGCGATAGCTGCGGATCCGGAATCCATCCTCGCCCGCGATTTCCATCAGGTCGGCGGTTTCCCACAGCATCCGGGCGATCTCACGGTTTTCCATCAGGATCGTTTGGCTGGCTCCGCTTTCAAATGCGGCTCGACGTGAACCAGCACATCGGCCACCCAATCCAGCCGGTTCTTCAGGTGACGTTTTACCGCCCGCGCGATTTCATGCGATTCCAGTACGGTCAAATGCGGATCCACTTCCAGGTGCAGATCGACATGGTAACGCAGTCCGGTCTTGCGGGCATAGCATTTATCGACACCCCGGGCCCCTGGAACCATCAGCGCCTCCGCTCGCAGCGCTGCCATCTGGGCCGGCTCGGGCATCGTGTCCATCAGCAGCAGCGCGGTCTCCCGGACCACGCGAAAACCCATGAAGATGACGATCAGTCCGATGATGAACCCGCCGTACCGGTCGGCATTGGGAAGATGCTCGGGATCGTACACCGCCAGCAGCACCGACATCAGCGCCACGGAGCCGGAAAGAATATCCACCGAATCATTCCAGGCGTCCGCCGTCAATGCCGCGCTTCGGGCCGCCCGTCCGGCCCGCATTTTCAGAGTCGCCAGAACCGCCTTGGTTGCGATCGATAATCCCAAAGCCCAGATCGCAAAGACGGCCGGCGCATCCTGGTGGGCGTTCAGCGCATTAAAACAAATCCAGCCGCCCGCCACCGCCAGTAACACGCCCACAGCCAGTCCGATCAGGGTTTCAAAACGTCCATGACCGTAAGGATGGTCTTCATCGGCCGGCTTGGATGCTACCCACAGGCCCAGGTACACGAGCCCGGAGGAGAGCACGTCGGCGGCGGATTCAAAGCCGTCCGATACCGTAGCCACCGAATGCGCCGCGAACCCCACGCTGATCTTGACCGCCGCGAGCACCGCGCTCGCCGCGATTCCGAGCAAGGCCACCCGCGCGGCCGTTCGCTCCGGAGAGGGCATCCTTCGAGATTACCTACAATTGAGGCAGATGCGCGAACCGCTCACCGCGCTCCCATCGGACCTCGAATCGATCCCCGACCGACCCGCCGTGTTTCTGCTGCGGGCGGGCGAGGGCGCGCCGTACCTGGCCCGGACGACCCTGCTTCGCCGCCGGCTGAAGCGCCTGCTCTCCGATCACTCCGGCAATGCCCGCGTTTCGCGTGTTCTGAATCTGCGCGGCGTGGTCGAGCGCATCGAATACTGGTTAACCGGCTCGCAGCTGGAATCCGCGCTGATCCATCTCAACCTCGCCAAGCAATATTTCCCCGAAGATGTCGCGCGCATCACGCGCCTGAAGCCTCCCGTGTTCCTGCGGCTAACTCTGGATGATCCTTTCCCGCGGACGATGTTGACCACACGTCTTGGCCGCGGCTTATTTTACGGACCCTTCGCCAGCCGGGTAGCCGCCGAGCGCTTCCAGAACGAAATGCTGGATTTGTTTCAACTGCGCCGCTGCGAGGACAACCTGGCTCCGGCGCCCGATCACCCCGGCTGCATCTATGGCGAAATGAACAAGTGCCTGCGGCCCTGCCAGCAGGTGGTTTCCATCGAAGAATATCGCCACGAAGCGCAGCGCGTGGAAGAATTCATTCGAACCGATGGAGCTTCGCTGCGCGGCTTGACCGAGGCGGCTCGCGATCGGGCCAGCGCCGCGATGCAGTTTGAAGAAGCCGAGCACCTGCATCAGCGCCTGAACCGCATCGACGAGGTGCAAGCCTGCGCTGGTGAGCTGGCGCGGTCGCTCGACCGGCTGGCCGGAGTAGCGGTGGTCCCGTCGTACGGCCAGGACGCCGTGAGCCTTTGTTTTCTGGCGGGAGGGCGCTGGCTCCCGCCGCGTCCGTTTTCGCTCTCCGAGACCGCCTCGATGGACCAGCGCCTGCGCGAGATGGCCGCCGGAATATCGCCCGCCGCATCCCCCGATCTGGAACATCTTGCCGTGCTGGTACGATGGCACGGATCCAGCTGGCGCGACGGCGAGTGGATCGGCTTCGACTCGTTCGAGAAGATCCCCTACCGCAAGATCGTAAACGCGGTAGCCCGCGTGGCCGCCGCCCGCACATCCTAGCCGGTGGGGGGCGGACTCGTCGCCTGCCTGTGGGTACACTGAAGCAATCGTGGTTGCTTCCCTGCTCTCCTGGCTTCGGCAACGAGCGCTTTGGCCGCCACGCCTGCGCCAGCAGGTGACTCGCACCGGCTTGGCCTACACGCTGACGCTGCTGGTGGTAGCCCTGGTGGCTTTCATATCCGCCAACAACCTGATGTTCCTGATCCTGGCGGCGATGCTGTCCGCCTTCCTGATTTCCGGGTTCATCAGCCGGCTGGGGCTGGCTGGGCTTGAACTCGAGCTGTTTCTGCCCCAGCACATCTCAGCCCGGCGAAAAGTGCGGGCCGGCGTCCGGCTCAGGAACATGAAACGCTGGATCCCGTCTTTCAGCATCCACCTGGAAGGCGCCGCGGAAAGCGGTTTCGATACCATTCTTTACTTCCCGGTACTACCCGGGGGCAGCGTCGTGGAAGAAGCCGTGGATGTTTGCTTCTCCCGGCGCGGCGCGCACAAAGAACGCAGTTTTCAGTTCTCCACCCGATTCCCCTTCGGGTTCGTCGAGCGCCGCGAAATGATCACCGCGCGTCATGAGATTCTGGTCTATCCGTGCCTGGATGCCCAGCCCGGGTTCGAAGCGCTCCTGGTCGCGGTCAGCGGCGAAATCCAGGCTCTCCAGCGCGGGCGCGGCAACGACTTTTACCGCATTCGGCCCTATGAGGCCATGGAAAGCGCCCGGCACGTCGATTGGAAGGCGACTGCCCACACCCGCGATCTTCAAGTCCGCGAATACGCCCGCGAGCAGGAGCACAGCGTACTGATCTACCTGGATCTGGACATTCCGTTTGGCTCGGAAGACTGGTTCGAATCGGCCATCGAATGCGTTGCGTTTCTGGCGTATCAGTTTTCCTTGGGGGAAACGCGCATACGTCTGAAGACCCAGGAATTCGACGTAACCTTGCCGGAGCCGGGCGACATTTATACTATTCTTAAGTACTTGGCTTTGGTGTCCCCTATGCGGGGAAAGCCTCCCGAGGGTCCCGATGAAACCGGCAGTTTTCAGATTGTCTTTAGCGCGCAACCCCGGCGAATGTCGGCCTTGGGCTGGGGTAAGGGAGACGGTACCGGAGCGCGGCTGCTCGGCCCCGAGACCTGGACAGATGTTCCTACGGTGAGTCGCTGAATGGGAGGTTCCATGAAGAAACTGCTTTTCATTGGTATTTTGACCTTGCTTGCCGGCGCTCAAAGCGGATGGGCGCAGGTAACCGGCGTGCTCTCCGGACGCGTCGTCGATGCCACCGACGCGGGAATCCCCGGCGCTACGGTCACGGTGAAGACCTTGGAGACCGGCGCGACGCGCAGCGCCACTACCGACGAGAGCGGAGCCTACCGGGTTGTCTCTGTTCCCGTGGGGCCGCAGGAAGTGCGGGCCGAGAAGACCGGATTCAAGGCGGCTGTCCGCCTGGGCATCAACCTGGCCGTGGCGCAGGAAGCCGTTGCCAATCTGAAGCTGGAAGTAGGCACGGTCTCCGAAGAAGTGACCGTGATCGCCGAGACGCCTCTGGTCAACACCACTACCGCGTCCATCTCCGGGCTGGTCAACGAACGCCAGATCAAGGAACTGCCGCTCAACGGGCGCAGCTTCGACAACCTGATGACGTTAAACCCCGGCACGATCAACTACGTTCTGAAAAGCGCCAGCACCAGCACTAGTAACGGGAACACCTTCTCGGTGGCGGGACGCCGTCCCATGGAAAATGTGGTGCTCTTGAATGGGATCGAATATACCGGGACCAGCCAGTTGGCCGTCACACCCGGCGGCGTGAGCGGAAACTTGCTCGGGATCGACGCCGTCCGCGAATTCAATGTGCTCACCGATACGTACGGCGCCGAGTACGGCAAGCGCGCCGGGGCTCAGGTCGGTGTCGTGACGCAATCCGGAACCAATGCAGTCCACGGATCGTTGTTCGAGTTTCTGCGCAACAGCGCCCTGGATGCCCGCAGCACGTTCGACCAGGGACCGGCACCGCCTTTCCGGCGAAATCAGTTCGGCGGCTCGCTGGGCGGACCGGTCAAGAAAGACAAACTCTTTCTGTTCGGCAATTACGAAGGATTCCGCCAGAGCCTGGCGGTCAGCAACGTCAGCGTGGTTCCCGATGAGCTGGCACGCCAGGGATCGCTGCCCAACGCGACTACCGGCGTTTATGCGCCCGTTGCGAATTTAAATCAGGCCATGTTGAAGTACATGGCGCTGTGGCCTGCTCCCAATGGCCCGGAGATACTGGTGAACGGCTTGCCGACCGGAACCAAAAAGGCCTTCTACAATCCTAAGAATCCTGTCCGCGAAGATTTTGGCACGGTGCGGGCGGATTATCACATGCGGCAGAGCGACACTCTTTCGGTAACGTACACGGTGGATGACGGCGATAGCGGAATCCCGTTGGCCGACCCGCTCTTTTCTTCGGCTTTAAAGTTACGCAATCAAGTCACGGGCTTAGCAGAGACGCACGTTTTCTCACCGCGAGTCCTGAACACCTTCCGTGCAGGACTTTCCCGCTCGGGCTTCAACTATGATTCCTCCTCAACGGTTGTGTTCCCCGACAATCTGTCGTTTGTAACCGGGTTTGGACCAGGCGGTATCGTGATTGGAGGCGCCCAGACCACCACAGGATCCGCGGCCATCACCGGCGCCGGTCCAAGCAATAACGCGGGGGTCTGGAACCGGCGCAATCTCTTTACGTTCTCCGACAACGTTTCGATCAATAAGGGAAAACACCTGATCAATGCGGGAGTCTGGTTCCAACGGCTCCAGGATAATGAGAACACCGCTTCCCGGCAGCTTGGTATCGCCACCTTTGGAAGCTTGACCACTTTTCTGCAAGGAACGCTGACGAATTTTCAAGTGGTTCCGTCCGCGAACACCCTGGGATGGAGGAGCCTGTTCGGCGCCTGGCACGTGGACGACACCATCAAACTGCGGCGCAATCTCACGCTGCAGATCGGCCTTCGCCACGAATTCACCACAGGGTGGAATGAAGTTGCCGGCCGCGCCGCCAATTACATCACCGACGGCAACGGCATTCTGCTGGCGAATACGCGCGTTTCCAATTCCGCGTTCACTGAAAATAATGCCACGCGTCTCTTCGCCCCCAGAGCATCCGTGGCGTGGGACCCGTTCGGCAAAGGAAAGACGTCCATCCGCGCGGGATTTGGCGTTTACTACTCCCTGATTGACGACCTGGCGTTCCAGCTCAATTCGCTGTATCCCTACAATGGAACGGTTTCCTACACCGGCTCCCTGCCGCCCCTGCTACCGGTTGCGCCGAACACCAAACCACTGCCGCCGTGCGCAACTGGAGTCCCTAGCTCGCAGTGCTCCATCTACGCGCCCGCAGGAGTCCAGCCTGACGCGAAGACTCCCACGGTCGAGGAATGGAACTTTACGGTCGAACAGCAACTGGACCGCAATACCGTTGTTCGAGTGGCCTACGTCGGATCGTTCGGCTACCACCAGTTCGTCAGCATCGATCCCAACAGCATTCCCGCGCAGATTTGTTCCAACCCGGCCGGTTGCCTGGCCGGCGGTCTTGGCGGCGCTGCGCTTAGGTCCACCGTTGCGCAGGGAGCGCAGTATATCCCCGTAACGGCAACGCGGCCGAATCCATTTATCTCCAACGGCTTCTTCTGGTACTCGGAGGGCAATAGCAGCTACAACGCTCTGCAGATTGACGCAAACCGGCGGCTGACCCAGGGCTTCCAACTACGGGCCAACTATACCTGGTCGAAGAATCTTGATCACAATTCCGCGTTGACCATTGCTCAAGCGTCCAATCAACCTCAGATGATTATGGACCCTCACGATCTGCGTCGTGACTGGGGACCGTCGGCTTTGAACGTTACGCATCAGGCCAGCATCTCGGCCCACTACGAGCTTCCCTTCGGGAAAGGTAAGGGATTCGCGGACCGCATCATCGGCGGCTGGCAGTTGAACGAGATCACCACGCTGCTGAGCGGCTTCCCGTTTACGCCCCTGATGGGTTCCAACCGATCGGGCAACGGCGATACGCGCAATCCTGACCGGCCCAATCTGAATCCGGCCTTCACCGGACCGGTGGTGACCGGGAATCCGAACCAGTGGTTCAATCCGAACGCATTTACTCCGGCACCCTACGGCACCTTTGGAAATCTGGGCAGGGGTGTGTTCAACGGGCCCGGTTTGGCTGAGGTGGATCTTTCCGTGCTCAAGAACATTCCTGTGTCGGAGCGGGTTAGCCTGCAGTTCCGCGCCGAGTTCTTCAACTTGCTGAACCACGCCAACTACGGCTCCCCAAATCAGACCGTCTTCACGAATACCGGGACGGCTGCGGCACCGGTTTACACTCCCAGTGGGACGGCCGGGCTGATTACAACCCTGGCCACTACGCCCCGGCAGATCCAGTTCGGCTTGAAGTTGATGTTCTAGATTCGAGGGTCGGGCATGCCCGACCCCTACAAGACGCGTTCTCCGTAGGGGCGAGGCATGCCTCGCCCGACCAGATCCTGTAATTCACGCAAGCGATCCATACCATCCGGAACCAATGCGAACCGGCGCTGCACTTCCACCCGTGCCAGCCTCAGCAGCTCTGTATCCAGCGCATTGAGCCGCACCAGGTCCGCATAGACATCCGGATCGCACGCTTGCTGGAACTTCATCCCGGAATCCAGGCCGCTCGAGACATTGGCCGCCCGCTGCGCCAGAGCAAGACCCGGGAACACCGGACGCATACGATGCTGCCCGCCAATCAGGCTTTCCTGGAACAGATCCACAACGCCCAGGAACGATGTCTGCAGCATGACCTTGGTCGCCCGTGCCAGGTCGGCCTCCACCGGCAAGTCGTTGACAATCCCGTTCGCCAGCATATTCACCTGGACGTTGCTGACGCGATACGAATGCTCTTGCACCAGTCCTCGAATGAACCCGCCCACCGGCTGATCGCGAGCCAGATCACTGGCCGGTTCGCCCGGTATGGGCTTCTCCCGAAAGTAGTCGTACATGGAACGGATGCGATCGATGGGATCGCGCAAGAAGCACAGATCGAAGAAAAGGAATCCGGGTTCTTGCGGCAGCGGATAGCGGAACTGATGGCTGGAAACCGCCTTCATGCGCGGATGACGCCGGAGATAGGAAACCAGCTCGGCGTGGCCGACCGATCCGTCAAAATCCTCGCTATCGAAGCGGGCGTAATTCTCGAAGAAACTATTCGCCAGGATCTCTTCAACTGTGGTACCGGCATTCTTGAAGAAGTGATAGTGCAGCAGAACGAAACGCACCGTCGCGGCGGCTTGCGTCCCCCCGGATCGCGGACCGTGTGCGGCGTAATGGACCAGCGGATTCATGCCGGTTCCGGGATGAGCATTCAGGTAGGCCTCGCAGTCGAACAAGGGATGCGGGTTCGCCCAGCCGGCGCTCTGCTCCAGAAAGTGCGCCAGGGGATTCTCGGCGTCGCGGGCCTGCGGGCAGCCTGCCCGATAATGCACGGGATCGAACAGGGGATGCGGCTGGCGCTGCTCGCGCGCGCCGTACTTCATGTAATGCCGCAGCGGATCCATTCGGGCCGCGGCCACATCCGGATTGGCCCGCAGGTAAAACTCGCAATCGAACAGGTTCCGCATCTAAACTAGATAGTACGATTCCTGTCGCATATCTGAACATTCGGGGAGCCACGGTGCTGGCCGTGTTTCTCGATTCCACCTTCGAGGTCAAAACGCCCCAGGATCGAAGCGCTACCTACGCCGCACTCCAGGCAGCCGCGGCGCGCCAGGGTTTCGGCGGGGAAGTCGTGGCGCTCTGGGAGGATTCCGCCGGCCGGACGCGATGCATCGCTCCACCTCAGCAGCAGCCTTTCTTCGAGCTGATGAAATACGGGCAACTCCGCGCCCAGGCCAACGGAGCCCTGCATTTGTGCTAGCGTTTGTGTTGGCACTGGCCTGAATCCATGCTGATTGCCTTCGAGAATCCTCTGAACGAGTCGGCGCTGGCGTTCCCGATTCTGGAGTGCCTCCATATTCTGGGATTCGCGATCACGGTCG
>DATIRX010000183.1:0-12384 GCA_035469225.1 Bryobacteraceae bacterium | reverse complement strand
CGGTCTTTGGGGTGGGACCGGGCCAGGCCGAACAGGATCTCGCGCGAGTACACTCCCACCCCGGAGGGATTCTGGTCCAGGCTATAGGTGGCGTCCAGAGCGATCTGCACTGTTTGTCATGATCGCATTGGGCGAAACATGGTTACCCCCCAAGCGGGCCTCGCCCCTGCAACGCCAACGGCCTCTAAGCCGTGGCGGGGCTGGCCTTCGAAGCAAGATTCAGGGTGGCCTGCTCCAGCAGGGCGTCCAGCGACACGGGATCGCGCGGGTCGAAAAGCGCCGCGCCGACCGCGATCCTGCCGTCGCTGACGCGGAAGCGCGACCTGATTTCTTCCACCGGTTCGGCCTCCGTATCGAACACGGCTACGCCGAAACGCGACGCCCCGATCCGGGCAACCAGGGCAGCGGGTCCCGCCAGATTCCGCAGCCCGTCGGCCGCATCCACCAGCGCCAGGTCCCGCCGTTGTGAACCGCCGTCCAGATCAGCAGGCTCGGCCACCAGGACCATCATTCTGCGGCTGAGCCGCGCGGCCAGCACGCGATCGCGGTCGGCCAGCGTGAGGAACGCCGGACGCGTCAGCAAGCCGGTGAGCCCGTCCGTCATAGCCGTCGCCCGGGTGGCGGCCAGAAGGCGATGCCGCTCCAATGCATTCCGCATGGCCCGCGCGAGCGGCCCACAGTCCACTTCCTGCTTGAGGAGGAAATCCTGGGCTCCTTCACGGACCAACCGTTCCGCCAGGGACGCCGCGGAGGGTTCCACCAAAAGGACGACGGGGATATGCGGGGCGGCGGCCTGCAAGCGCCGGAAGGCTTCGGCGCCCTGGCGATCCGGCAGATCCGGGTCGAGCAGCAGGATATCCACGGGCTCGGCCGCCAGGACAGCCGCAGCGTCGGCGCAGGTGGCTGCGTAAGAGGTCTCCAGATGCACCCAGGCAGTCCAGTGGCGTGCGCCGTCCAGTTCGGTCAGGACTTCGCGAAGGAACAGTGTATTTTCGATTCCGGATTCGGCCAGGAGAACTCGTACCGTCACGGAAAGATAGTGCGCTCACGCGGCCAACCGTCTCAAGAAACCGCGGGTGCCGTTAGGCTCGTTTTCGCTGCGCTCAGGCTTCCAGTTGGTATTCCTTCAGCTTGCGGTAGAGCGTGGTCCGCCCGATGCCGAGAAGGTGCGCGGCCACGGACCGGTCGCCTTTGGTGTATTCGAGAGCATTTACGATCGCGCGACGCTCGAGCTCGATCAACGGGACTACCACCGGAGCATTCTGAATCGCCGTGGGACCGGCTGCGGCCGGGTCTCCGGCAGCATCGTTCTTGGGAATGGCCGTGAAATCGGCCCCGGCGGCCGTCATGAGATATTGCGATTTCTTCTCTGTCAGGAAATTGCGCAGGTTCGACGGCAGGTCGCCCAGATGCAGCAGCGGGCCCGAATTGATGGCCGCCATGTGCTGCACGCAGTTCTCCAGCTCGCGAACGTTGCCGGGCCAGTCATAGGAAAGCAGGACCTCCATGGCCTCCCCGGTAATGGTGTAGTCTCCGCCCACGCGGGCCAGAAAATGGTTGATCAGCGCGGGGATGTCTTCCTTGCGCTCGCGCAGGGGGGCTAGCCGAATATTGATCACATTCAGGCGAAAATACAGGTCGCGGCGAAAATTGCCTTTCTCTACCTCTTTCGCCAGATCGCGATTGCTGGCGGCGATGATGCGGAAATCCGAACGCCTGGTGGTCAGCGATCCGACCGGGCGGAACTCCTTCTCCTGCAGGACCCGCAGCAGCTTGGCCTGGAGGTCCAAGGGCAGCTCGCCAATTTCGTCGAAAAAGGCCGTACCCCCGTTGGCCGCTTCGATCAGGCCGACCTTGGCGATGGCTGCGCCCGTAAAAGCACCCTTGACGTGCCCGAACAGCTCGCTTTCCATGAGCGGACCGACCATAGAGGAGCAGTCGATCGTCACGAAAGGCTCCTTGGAGGACGTCAGGCCGTGAATGGCCCGGGCGACAACTTCCTTGCCTGTCCCGGTTTCGCCCAGCAATAGCGCCGGCCAGCGGCATTTCCCCAGCTTGTCGATTAATCGAAGCACTTGGCGCGTGCGCGGAGACTGCCCGACCAGGACACGCTGGGTTTCTTCAAATTGAGCTATCATCTCGGCTCCGTAAAAGACATTTCAATGTGTAGTGTGGAATCCCAAGATAAACTCTACATCTGAAATGGAATCTTCTCTAGACCCTCCTACCGAGGTTCGGGGTAGGTCTATCGGGGGTAGGTGAATCCCCCAAATGGGGGGATGTAGGTCTAGGTTGAACCCTATCCTATTGTGTGGCGACTTCCTTAATGACCATGGCCTGGCCTGCAGCCTTGGTAACCTCCTCCGCCAAAGCGGTTGCCGCCGGAAGCGTAAGGGCATGTCCCACGACCACATGCCAAAGAGTCGAGCCTTCCCGGGGCGGCAGCACTCTCGTATCGGAGTAACGCAGGGACTGACGAAAGGCCTCGGCGCGCGATGGATCGGAGAAGGCTCCGGCCTGAACGGCATAGTCGCCCGCGGTCGTTTGCGATTTGAGCGGCGGATTGTCTAAGGCATTCACCGGAGGCTCATTCACTGGAGCGGGGATCACCTTCAGCCTGACCTGCGCGGTTCCGGTGCGCAGCATATCCAGCTGGCGGGCGGCGGCCCGCGACAGATCGAGGATGCGCCCGCGGGCGAAAGGACCGCGGTCGGTGATCCGCACATTCACTCGCTTTCCATTGGAGAGATTGGTCACCTCCACCCAGGTCTGAAAGGGCAGCTCGCGATGGGCAGCCGTAAGCTTCTCCATGTCGAAGATTTCGCCGGAGGCGCTGGGGCGGCCGTGATACGGGACGCCGTACCAGCTGGCGATTCCAGTTTCGCTGGAGCCGATCCGAGCCGGTGCGGGGAGGCGCGCGGCACTCCGCCGGCCGCAGCCGGCCACGAGCAGCATCCCCGCCAAAGCACACGCGAGGGGGAGCGAACACGTGAGCCTCGGAAGCTTCATGTGCGTGCGAGCCCCGTAAATCAGGCATCGGAACACTAAAACAATTCTACTCGACCTCGTTTTATTGTTCCGGAGGCTCGGTGAGCCATCCATGTCGGTTCCGCGCGCGTCCGCATAGTTCATTTTTTTCTTGACTTTCAATGCATTCCACCTTATAAAGGGGACACGACCGCGCTCTCTTGGAAGAGTAGCGCTTAATCTGATGTAAAGGGAGAATCATTCGATGAAGAACGCAACTAAGAAGAAGGCCGCTGCGAAGAAAAAGGCTGCTCCGAAGAAAAAGAAGTAGTCAACGCGGCTAGCTAGTTCGAGTTTCAACCAATCGGCCCCGAGAAATCGGGGCCGGTTTTGTTTTTATACGGTCTGTTTTAGAATCCGTTCAACCGCCGCTGAATACCGTTTAACCCCGTGCCACAGCACTTCGGAGCGCATGTCGCCCAATGCCCGAAGCTCTACAGGTGGAGAGATTTGAGGTATGCGCGGAACTCTTCCCCCAGGTCGTAACGCTTCAGCGCGAATTCCACCGTGGCCTTCAGGAACCCCAGCTTGTCGCCCGCGTCATAGCGCGTGCCTTCGAAACGATACCCATAGATGGGGCGGCTGCGAAGCGTATGCTTCAGGCCGTCGGTGAGCTGCAGCTCGCCGCCGCTGCCGGGCTCGATGGTCTCGAGCGAACGAAATACTTCGGGTGTGAGAATGTAGCGTCCGATGATGGCCAGATTGGAAGGGGCATCCTGCGCCTTGGGCTTTTCCACCAGGTTGCGGATGCGGTACAGACGGTCGCGTCCTCCATTGTGGCCAACCGGCTCGGCATCCACCACGCCATACGCGGAGATGCTGTCCTTAGGTACTTCCATGAGAGCGAGCACGGGAGCACCGTAGAACTCGTACACATCCAGTAACTGTCGTAAGGCGGGAACCTCAGCCTGGATCACGTCGTCGGAAAGAATGACCGCGAAGGGCTCATCGCCCACCAGCTCCCGCGCCCGAAGTACGGCGTGGCCGAGGCCCAGCGCTTCCTTCTGGCGCACGTAAGCGACATTGATCATGTCGGAGACGGCCCGCACGGTGGCCAGCAGATCCTTCTTTCCGCGGGTTTCGAGCAGATGTTCCAGCTCGAAGCTGACATCGAAATGATCTTCAATGGCGGTCTTGCCGCGGCCTGTAACGATGATAATGTTCTGGACCCCGGAATGAATGGCTTCTTCGACGCCGTACTGGATCAAGGGCTTATCCACCAGCGGGAGCATCTCTTTGGGTTGGGCTTTGGTGGCGGGGAGAAACCGCGTACCCAGTCCGGCGGCCGGAAAAACTGCTTTGCGCACTTTTGCGTTCATCAACTACTCATCTTACCGGGTGGCGATTGTTCGCCGCGCGGCAAAACGCGCTGGCCCTGAGAGGACCGGCGTGTCGCTGCTCCGCCGGGCGTGCTTCGAGAGAGCTACTTCAACAGGTTTGCGATTTCCCGCAGCTCTTGTCGAACCGTGTCAAGCAGAGCGGAAGGCACATCGAAAAAGCCCGTCTGGGTAGGCCGGGCCGGCGACGCCGATCTGCCCGTGGATCTCTTGGTCACGCCTGCGGGGGCAGCAGGGGCCGCTGCGCCGTCCTTCGCACGAGTCTCCAGAAACTTGCGGGCGCCCTCGATGGTATAGCGCTTTTCATAAAGCAGACGCTTGATCTCTAGAACCATCTGCACGTTCTTGCGGCGGTACAGGCGATGCCCCGTTCCCGATTTCTTGGGATCCAGCGCGGGAAACTCCGTTTCCCAGAAACGCAGCACATACGGTTTGATGCCGGCCAGGCGAGCCACCTCACCGATACGAAAATACAATTTGTCCGGAATTTCTTCCGGTGTGATGGTCATCGGCGCGATCTTGGGTTCGCTCATGAGAGTACCCTTATTCTAATGTCCCTGCTGGCAGGAATCCATCCCGTCCGGGAGGCGCTTCGGGCCGGACTTCCGCTCGACCGCGTGCTGGTGGCCAAGGGCGCCGCCGGACCTCGTCTGCAGGAGCTGATCGAGCTGTGCCGCGCGCGCGGGATTCCGGTCCGCTTCGAGCCGCGCGCGCAGCTGGATCGCGCCGCTGGCGGCGCAATGCATCAGGGCGTGGTTGCTCTCGGCGCGGCCGAGCGCTACGGATCGCTGGAGCAGACCACCGCAGGGCGCGGGTTGCATGTGGTCCTGGATGGCGTGGAGGATCCCCATAACCTGGGAGCCATCGTCCGCACCGCGCACGCCGCCGGCGCAGCGGCCATAGTGATTCCCGAGCGGCGGGCAGCGGGATTGACGGAGACCGTGGCTCGCGCAGCCGCCGGAGCAGTGGCCTATCTTCCCGTCGTGCGCGTGGGCAACATCAGCCGCGCACTGGAGGAATTGAAGGAGCGCGGGTACTGGATCTACGGTCTGGACGAGCGCGGCGACCAGCCTTACGACCGCGTGGAATTTACCGCGCCTACCGCCATTGTTCTGGGCGGCGAAGGGCGCGGGCTGCATCAGAACGTGGCCAGGCACTGCGATTCTCTGGTTTCGATTCCCATGGCGGGCGGTCCCACGGGCGGAGTCGCGTCCTTGAACGTGAGTGTGGCGGCGGGAGTGGTCTTGTTCGAGTGGAGAAGACGGCAGACCAGCCGGGAATCAGCCTGAGCAATTGTTATATACTCGTCGGCAGTTCCCATGGAAATGCGCCTGGGCGACGTCATTGATGATTTTTGCGTCAAATGCCGGCGTCTGACTAACCACGCAATTGTGTCTCTGCTCAACGGCTCCGCCGCCAAGGTGCGCTGCCGCACATGTTATAGCGACCACGATTACCGCAACGAACAGGCCCCGCCTTCCAAGAAGGAACTCAAAAAAGCCGCGCTGTTCAACGAGGTTCTGGCAGGCTTAACTCCCGCGGCTGCGGAACCCGAGGCTGAACCGGAAGCCGAAGAACCGAAGAAACCCGTCAAGAAGCCGGGCAAACGAGCCGAAGCTTAGGGCCGAAGCTTAAGGAGGCGCGGCTCAGTGTTCTGCGCACAAAACGGACCGCGGCGCGATGGCACAATCCCGAGCTGTGCGGGCCGCGTGCTGTGCGCTTCAGTTTTTGCGCAGCTCTTTTTCCAGATCTTTCAGAACCTTGGCGCGATCTTCGCCCGTTAAGTCCTGCTGCAGGCGGCGCAGCGCCACGCCGATCACGTCGCGATGGTGCAACCGCGAGCCGACGTGTTCCGACGCGCTCAGCTCCAGCCAGAGATCGTGCAACCGGTCCAGGTCTTCCGGCCACAAGCGCGGCGGATGCGGGCCCAGATTCACGAACACCGACTCGCGGTCGGGGCTGATCACTTCCAGAGAAAACGGATGCTTAGGCACGGGCAACTGCTCCCAGGCCCGGCCGATTCGATGCGCCAGTTCTTCGGAACTCATGCGCGCGCTGACGCCGGTCACCAGCCGCGATGCTTGCAGGCTGCTGGCGGTCTGGACCAGAGCTTCGAAGGGATCCACGGCCGGAACCACCAGCAGCTCCACGTGCTTGCCTTCTTTTTCGGCCAGCTCGACCACGTGGCTGAACAGCTCCTTCTCGTAGTCGCTAAAAATCTGGCTTTCGGTAAGCTCGTATTCGCCCGCTCCGGTGGAAAGCGTGCGTACGCTCATCACCACGATGTCGTGGCGGCGTAAATTGGTTTTCCCCAGCACCTGGCGAAGGTGTTCCATGCGCCGGTAGTCCCGCACGGCCACCAGTACGCATCCCGGCCGGGCCTGCAGATGGGATTCGATGCGCGTCTGGTGCTCCAGGTTGAACTGCTCCAATCCCTTCTTTTCCTGTTGCGTCCGGCGCAGGTTGATTTTTTCGGAGATCGTGAAGGTCGCGAACAGGAACAGCGTAAACGCGATGCCGTATTTCGTCGCAGTCTGCTTGGTGAACAGGATGCCTACCGCGACCAGTCCCAGGACGATGGTGGTGAGAATCAAACCCACCGGGATCTCCCGCCCCGCGATGCGGAAGTTGAGGGGAGTCTTGTACTCCTGATCGTGGCGCTGGAAACGCAGCGCGGTCACGCCCAGGGCTTTGAAGAAGAAGCTCCAAACCACGCCGAACGCGTAGGCTTCCGCCAGGACCGTCATGTTGCCGCGGCTGTACAGGATGCTGGCCAGCTGGAGAATCGTAATCACATTGATGATGTGATGGGTGGTGCCGTACTTGCGCTGGGGATGACGGAACCAGGGCACCAGGACGCCGTCCTCGGCTACCCGGTTCAACACGCCATTGGCTCCGATGATGGACGTGTTGATCGCGCCCGATAGAATCAGCCCGCCCACGAAAACCACGAAAATATGGAACGCCAGCCGCAGCGGATAGGGTCCGCTCAGATTCATCGCCAGGCCTCCGATCAGGTTGGCGAAATACTTGGGACGCTCCCCATCCGGAATGAGCATGGCGGCGAACAGGGTCACCACCCCGGTACCAATCAGCGCATAGACGCACACGATGTTGGCGGCGATCTTGAGGTTCTTCAGCTTGGGCGATGCGATTTCGCGGTAGACCTGCGCCAGCGTCTCGAATCCGCTCATCGAGAGCAGGGAATGCCCGAAAGCGATGATGATCATCACTACCGGCCATTGCATCCAGAAGGTCCCCTTCAACCAGCCCTGGGCGTCGTCTGAAAACATCAGATTCGACGCAATCGGGGCCGGCGGAAGCTTCCATTTGTCCTGGAGCGCCATTGAGAGGGGGCACCAGATGAGCAGGATGGCCACCATCACCGTGGTAACTTGCATGATCCGCAGGGCCTTGCCGCTGGATTCATGCACCCCCTTGATGTTCATCCACCAGAAATAGATGGTCACCAGGATCGCGACCCCGGCCGCGAACATGTCCACGTCCACGCGGAAGCCCTGGTTCAGCTTCTCGCTCAGCTCATTGACCAGGGCGCCCAGGTACTGGCCCGCGCTGACGCCGCTGATCGGTCCGGTCAGGATGTAGTCGAATACCAGCGCGGATACCGACAGCTTGGCCATCACCGGGCCCATGCTGTCGCGGACCACGACGTAGACGCCCCCGCGCACGTACATGCTGCAGCTTTCGAGATAGATGCTGCGTACCGCGAAACTGAACAGCATCACGCCCAGCACGAACCAGGGAGCAGCCTTGCCGATGGCCTGCTCGGCCGCGCCACCGGCGTAGAACGCCGAAGAAGCCAGGTCGCTTAGGACGATGGAGGCTCCGCGCCAAAAACTTATGAAGGAGAGTGCAACCGTTGTCGCGACGACGACTTTTGACGCCGGCGACGGCTGCTTACCGTCTTGGGGGGACATCCGTTAATCTATTCTACTTTGATTTATTCTAACCAAAGTGAAGAGACGGGCGATTCAGATGCCTTCGAACAGCCGCATCGCCAGTGATTCGGGCAACTCCGCCTGCAGGATTTTCGCAGCCGCCTTGCCGATGTCGTAAGGCACGCGGCCGTACTCGACGGTGCGGTCCTGGGGTGAGTACAGGGCATAAGCGGCGCGCGGATCGCCATCCCGCGGTTGGCCCACCGAGCCGGGGTTGATCAGGTAAAAGTAGTCCGGCTCCAGTTGCAGTATCCGGTCGGGCGTAAAACGCTTCACGCTCCGCGGGGTCAGCAGGAAGCCTCCCTGCAGATGCGTATGGCCGAAAAAGGTTAGTTTGGTATCCAGGTAATCGGCGAGAAACCGAACATCGTCGGGTCCCACCAGGTACTCGTCTTCGTCCAGAGGCGAGCCGTGCACCAGGTCGAAGTTTCCGTTCGGCACGCCGTCGGGAACCACGCACAGTGGGCCTTGAGGAAGCCGTTCCAGGTAGCCCTCATTCTCCGGTGTAAGCACGCCGCGGGTCCAGAACGCCGAAGCCCGGGCCGCGGGATTGAAGCCTTCCAGCAGATCCCTTCCGCTGCAGGCGCGGTCGTGGTTACCCCGGACCACCGAAGCGACGTTGGATTTGGTCCATTCGACGACCTGGTTGGGCTCGGCGCCATATCCCACCAGATCGCCCAGGCACAGGATCCGGTCATAGCGTCCGCCGGCGTCTGCGAGCACCGCCTCGAGAGCGTCGTAATTCCCGTGAATGTCGCTGAGGATCAGGTATGCGCCCATCATCCACGACACAAGCGTAAGAGATTCACTTCCGGCGGCGCACCGAGTCGCGCCGGCAGCCCAATGGTCCCGATGCCCCGGGAAACGAATATCGCCGCGTCGCCCTTCCGGTAGAGCCCGTCGACGTAGGGCGTGAAAAAACGCGCGATATTCAAATCCTGCCGCAGAATTTCGACCCGCACCTGGCCCCCATGCGTGTGTCCGGCGATGGTGAGATTGTATCCTTGCCGCGCGGCTACCGGGAAAACGTCCGGGTTATGCGACAGCAGAACATTGAAGGCGTCCGGTGCGATCAGCCGGTCAGCGCCCACCAAATAGGGCTTGCGGCTGGCCTGATAATCGACGCCCGCCAGGTTGAGCGTGGCTCCGCCGAACTGGAGCCGCTCCGTCCGGCTGCGCAGGAAGCGAAGCCCCAGGCGCGCGCCGTGCTGCTCCACGTAATCCTCGGCATCGGCGTAGGCTTCGTGGTTCCCCAGACATCCGAAAACGCCTCCTTCGGCGCGCAGGCGAGCCAGTTGGCGAAGGCAGGCGTCCAGGGGATCTTGCGCCGTCGTGATCAGATCTCCGGTGACCAGAGCCAAATGGGCGCGCGTTTCGTTGGCCATATCCACGGCGCGGGCCAGCTCGCGTTCGCTCAGGAATGGACTGAGATGGATATCGGTTAGCTGCGCGATTCGCAGGCCGTCGAGTTCTTTCGGCAAACCGGGAAACAGGAGATCCTGCTCCCGCAGCGAAATATCCAGCCGCTGGATGAATACCCCGTAGCCGGTAACGATGGCCGGCGTCGCCAGCAGTGCAATCTGGGAGGTGTGCAAAAACGCCC
The DNA here is from genome assembly GCA_035469225.1 of Bryobacteraceae bacterium. Classification (GTDB taxonomy): domain Bacteria; phylum Acidobacteriota; class Terriglobia; order Bryobacterales; family Bryobacteraceae; genus Palsa-187. Next base: position 2,458 of record DATIRX010000183.1, on the reverse strand, counting down.
GGCGGCCGGGACTGTGTTCCGATTGCACCCGCAGCCACCAGCGCGAAATGATGATGGCGGCGATCAGAAAGACCGAGAGGAAAGCCCAAACCAGGATCAGCCCGCGCCCCCAGCCGGACCACCACGGCGGAAAGTAACGGTTTACGCGCGCAAAACGAAGCAGGAATCCCAGGATCAAAATCGCCCAGGAGACCATTGCGCCAGCGGCCGCCAGCGCGCGGGCGATTCGCGACTGCAGAGCCAGGGGTCCCCATAGCATCAAGACGGCCCCGCCCATCTGGATGGTCAGCACAAACCCTAAAAGGATCAGGTCGGGGAGGTAACGCACATCAAGGAGGGCGTGCAGCACTTGTCTTCATCTTATCGGCAGGGCGCAGTCTTGGCTATAACGGCCATCCGCTACAATCAAAAAATGTCTCTGATCGTTGTGGGGTCCGTTGCTTACGATGGCGTCGAAACGCCGCACGGCAAGGTGGACCGGATGCTAGGAGGAGCGGCCACCTATATTTCCTTGGCCGCGAGCTATTTCACCAAGGTCGGCATCGTGGCCGTGGTAGGCGATGATTTCGCCAAGGAGGATACCGATCTGTTGAAAGGCCATGGCGTAGACCTGGAAGGGCTGGAACGGGTTTCCGGGAAGACCTTCTTCTGGGCCGGCAAATACACGCCCGATATGAACGACCGCGAAACACTGACCACGGATCTGAACGTTTTCGCCGATTTCGATCCCAAGCTCCCGGCCAGCTATCTGGATGCGCCCTATCTGCTGATGGGCAACATCCAGCCCCGGCTTCAAAGCGGCGTACGGTCGCAAATGAAGAAGCTCCGCATGGCCGGCGGCGACACCATGAACTTCTGGATCAAGGACTTCCGCGAAGAGCTGCTGGCCACCATCCGCAGCTGGGACTTCCTGTTGATTAACGATGCCGAAGCTCGCATGCTCTCCGGGCATGACAATCTACGGAGAGCCGCCAGCACGATTCTGGGCATGGGTCCGCACACTCTGGTCATCAAGCGCGGAGAATACGGCGCGATGCTGTTCCGTAAGAATTCCTATTTCACGGTGCCGGGCTATTTGTTGGAAACAGTCTTCGATCCGACCGGCGCCGGCGATTGTTTCGCGGGTGGATTCATCGGCTATCTCGCGCAGCAGGGCTTCGATCTGGAGGACGACCACATCAGCCGCGGCGACTTGAGCCGGGCGGTGATCTACGGCTCCGTCATGGGAAGTTTTTGCTGCGAGAAGTTCGGCGTGGAGCGGTTCCGCACGCTCCAGCGCGCGGAGATCGATGCGCGGTTCGAAGAGTTCCGCACGTTCACGTCGTTCTGAACGCGCGACCCTGGCGGGAGTGATTCTCCTGTTGGCCGCGATCGGAGGCGTGGCTGCGTGGTGGTGTTTCGGCCGCGGCTATACACTCTACTTCGGCGACGCCGAAGCGCATCTGAACATCGCCCGCCGGGTGCTCGATTCTCGCACCCCGGGTCCGTATCAGATCGGCACAGTATGGCTCCCGCTGCCGCATGCCGTGCTGATTCCCTTCGTCCTGCGCGACGCCTGGTGGCGCAGCGGCCTGGCTGGCGTCTTCCCCTCGGTCGTGTGTTTCGTGCTGGCCGGGGCGTTTCTGTTCGCGGCGGCACGGCGGATATATGGAAGTGGGGGCGCGGCACTGGCGACCACCCTGCTGTTCGCGCTCAATCCGAACATCCTGTATCTGCAGGCGACGCCCATGACGGAGCTGCTGTTCCTCGCGTCCCTGGCGGCGATGCTGTGGGCGACCGTGTGGTTCCGCGACAGCCAATCGCTGGGGGCCATCCTGATAGCCGCCGCGGCCTCGAACGCGGCCTCGCTCACGCGCTACGAAGGTTGGTTCCTGATTCCTTTCGTGTGTGTCTACCTGCTGTTGGTGGCGAAACGCCGCAGCCACGCGCTGCTATTCGCAGTGCTGGCGGCCCTGGGACCGCTGGCCTGGCTCGCGCACAATCGGGTTTACTACAGCCACGCACTCGAGTTTTACGATGGGCCGTATTCCGCCCGCGCGATCTATCAGCGGCAGCTGGCTCAGGGTATGACTCGCTATCCTGGCGACCACCAATGGTTCACGGCCGCGCGTTATTACTTCACCGCCGCGCGTCTGATGGCCGGACTTCCTCTGATGCTCGCGGGCGCCGCCGGGGCGATTTGGATGCTCCTCCGCCGCGCTTGGTGGCCGCTGCTCCTGCTGTCGCTCCCCGCGGCGTTCTACGTCTGGAGCATACATTCCTCCGGCACGCCTATCTTCGTCCCGGCCTTGCCGCCCTTTAGCTGGTACAACACGCGTTATGGCATCGTGGTGGTTCCGCTCACGGCGATCGCCGCGGGCGCTGTGGTCAAGATGCTGCCGTCGCGCCTGCATGTGGGCGCCGCCGTGTTTCTGGCGCTGGGAACGACGGCCGTCTGGGTCTTCAGCGGGTTGCCTTC
>DATIRX010000182.1:0-7439 GCA_035469225.1 Bryobacteraceae bacterium | reverse complement strand
TGTGTTCACCACCGAGACCTACCGCGGGCAGCGCGTGCAGAAGTTCGTATACAAGGGCCTGGCTGCAGTTACCAAGAAGGACCAAGGGGTCTTGTGGCCCAAGAAGTAGGAGGCATATGATGGCGATCCGATCTATAGTCTTGCTGGCCACCGCTGTGCCGGTGCTTTTGAGCGCCGCTGAGCTCACCAGCAAACCCGTGACGTTTGCGAAGGACATCGCGCCCATTCTCCAAGAGAAGTGCCAGGGCTGCCATCGCGAAGGTTCCATGGCTCCGATGTCACTGCTGACCTATGAGCAGGTTCGTCCCTGGGCCAGGGCCATCAAGGAGCGCGTGGTTGGCCGCACCATGCCGCCGTGGCACCTGGATAAGACCGTCGGCGTTCAGGAATTTCAAAATGACATGTCGCTGAGCGATGAGCAGATTCGCAGCATCGCGCGGTGGGTGGACGCGGGAGCGCCTCTGGGTGATCCGAAGGACATGCCTGCGGCCAAAGTATGGCCGAAGGACGACGGATGGCAGCTTTCCAAACAGTTCGGCGCGCCGGATCTGGTGCTTTCGTCCGAAGCCTACACCATGCCGGCCAAGGGCCAGGACGTCTGGTTCAAGCCCCTCACGCCGATTCCGTTGACTGAGCCGCGCTGGGTGCGCGCTGTGGAAATCCGGCCGGCCAGCGCCGCGGGGCGCAAGATCACGCATCACGCTCTGGCCTACCTGCAGCAGGAAGAGCCGGGGAGCAACACGGGGCCCGTCAGCCAGGGACTGCTGATGGAATGGGCCGTAAATAAGAACTACGATGTTTACCGGCCGAATACCGGCAAGCTGCTTCTGCCGGGCGCGCGCATCTGGTGGGAAATGCACTACCACGCAGTGGGCGAGGAGATCCGCGATCACGTGGAACTGGCCGTGTATTTGTATCCCCAGGATCAAACGCCCAAGTACCGGACGTTCCTGACGGCCTTCCCTGCCACGGCCGGCAACGCGGCCTCGGGGACACTCGACATTCCGCCAAACTCGATCGCGCAGACCGAAGGTTATCAAGTGCTGCGGCAGGCGGCGCGGCTGGAGAATTTCCAGCCGCACATGCACCTGCGCGGCAAGGCCATGCTGCTGGAGGCGCTGCTTCCGGACGGCACCAAGCGAACCCTCAGCTATGTGGATCACTTCAGCTTCAACTGGATGACCAACTACATCTATGCCGACGATGCCGCGCCGGTGCTGCCCAAAGGCACGATTATCCACACCACCGCGTGGCACGACAATACCGTCAACAACAAGAACAATCCCGATCCGAATCAGTGGGTGGGCTGGGGAGATCGCACGGTGGATGAGATGGCGCACGCCTGGGTGAACGTGACCTACATCAGCGACGAAGACTATCAGGATTGGGTCGCCAAACATAAGCCGCCCACGCCCGCTACAGCGCCCCGACCGTAATGCAGCGGCTGGCGATATTCCTGGGTTTGGCGTGCGCGGCACTCTGGGGCCAGCAGGTGACGCTGGAGCCGCCGCACGACTCCGGGCAGAGCGTCACGGCGGCTTTCGAAGGATGGTTCGCGAATCCCGACGGGACCTTCAGCATCCTGTTCGGATACTTCAATCGCAATTTCAAAGAAGAGCTGGATATTCCGATCGGGCCGGAGAATCGCATCGAGCCGGGTGGTCCCGATCAGGGCCAGCCCACGCACTTTCTACCTCGGAGGCAGTGGGGCGTGTTCACCGTAATTGTGCCGAAGGACTTCGGCGCGAAGAAACTCACCTGGACCCTGGTGGCGAATGGAAAGACCACGCAAGTTCCCGCCGGGCTCGATGCGTTGTGGGAAGTAGCTCCGTTTAAGGACGCGACCAACAACACGCCGCCCTATCTTGGTTTCGCGCAGTCCGGTCCGTTTGCCAATGGGCCGCGCGGGCCGAGCACCGCGCTTACGGCCGCGGTGCAGACTCCCATGCCGCTGACAATATGGGTGGCGGACGACGCGAACGTCATTCCGGGAGCCACACGGCCCAGGACGCCGGCGGTGGTGCTCTCCTGGAGCAAATACCGGGGCTCCGGATCGGTGACGTTCAGCAACGACAAGCCTGCCATTGAGACCGCCGATGTCCCAGCCCCGGGCGTCGTGGCGTTCAGCGGCAAGGCCAGCACGACGGCCACCTTCAGCGAGCCGGGCGAATACATCCTGCGCGTGGTGGCCAACGATTGGTCAGGCGAAGGCGGGCGCGGATTCCAGTGCTGCTGGAGCAACGCCCAGGTCAGAGTCTCCGTAAAGTAACAGGAGAGCCCTATGAATTTCCGACGAGTGTTGTTCTCCCTCTTGTGCATGATCGCGGCCAGCTTCGGTCAGACCCGCCCCAACATGGACTGGCCGACCTACGGTGCGGATCTGGCCAACAGCAAGTACCGGCCGCTGGATCAGATCAACGCGGCCAATTTCAACAAACTGGAAATCGCCTGGCGTTTCAAGACCGACAACCTGGGTTCCCGTCCCGAATTCCGGCTGGAGGGAACGCCGCTGGTGGTCAATGGCGTTCTGTACGCCTCCGCGGGAACTCGCAGATCCGTAGTGGCGCTGGATGCGACCACCGGGGAGCAACTATGGGTACACGGCGAGCACGAGGGCGCCCGCGGTGCGGCTGCCCCGCGCCAGCTCTCCGGCCGGGGCGTCGCCTATTGGACCGACGGCAAGCAGGAACGCATCCTGTACGTGACGCCGGGCTACCGGCTGATCGCGCTGGATGCCAAGACCGGCGTTCCCATTCCGACGTTCGGCAAAGGCGGTTCGGTGGATCTCAAACTGGAGGACGATCAAACCATCTTTCCCGACCTGACGACGGGCGAAATCGGCATCCAGTCTGCGCCAGTCGTGGCGAAAGACACCATCATCATCGGCGCGGCGTTCAAGGAAGGCATGACGCCCAAGAGCTATCGCAATAACAAAGGCTACGTCCGCGGCTTCGACGTCCGCACCGGCAAGCGCCTGTGGATCTTCCACACCATCCCCGTGAAGGGCGAGTTCGGCTATGACAGCTGGCTGAACGGCTCGGCCGAGTACACCGGCAATACGGGCGTATGGACGCAGGTGTCGGTAGACGAAGAGCTGGGGCTGGCCTACCTGCCTGTCGAATCGCCCACAGGCGATTACTATGGCGGGCATCGTCCGGGAAACAATTTGTACGGCGAGAGCCTGGTGTGCGTGGACCTCAAGACCGGCCAGCGCAAATGGCACTTCCAGCTGGTGCACCACCCGCTGTGGGACATGGACATATCGTCGGCGCCGCTGCTGGCCGACATCAACGTGAACGGACGGACGATCAAGGCGGTTGCGCAGCCGACCAAACAAGGCATCCTGTATGTTTTCGATCGGGTGACCGGGCAGCCCGTCTGGCCGATTGAAGAAAAGCCCGTCGAGAAGGGCAACGTTCCGGGCGAATGGTACGCGCCGACGCAGCCGTTCCCGACCAGGCCTCCGGCCTACTCCCGCAACGGCGTCACGCCCGATGTCCTCATCGATTTCACGCCCGCCATGAAGGACCAGGCTTTGACCATCGTCTCGAAGTACAAGCTGGGTCCGGTGTACACACCGCCCGCGGCGAGCGCGCTCAACGGTCCGCTGGCGACGCTCACCCTGGGTACCGCGTCCGGAGGCACCAACTGGCAGGGTGGATCCTACGATCCGGAAACCCACACGGTCTACGCGTCGGCGTGCAACGCCTGCCTTACGCCCATCGGCCTGATCGCGCCTCCGGACAAGAACGTCTCCGATATGAACTTCATTCTGGGAACGGCCGGGCAGCCGGTGCAGATTCGCACCGGTCCTGGAGAAGGCGCGGGCGCGGATGTGCCGGTGCGTGCTCCGGTGGCGCGTCCGGCAAATCCTGCTGCGCCGGCCGCTGCACCGATCGCCCCCTTAAGCGTGCAGGGCCTGCCGCTGATCAAGCCGCCCTACGGGACCATCTCGGCGATCAATCTCGATCGTGGAGAGATTGCCTGGCAAGTGGCGCACGGCGAAACTCCCGATGCGGTTCGCAATAACCCGGCGCTCAGGGGCATCGATATTCCCCGCACCGGCCAAAGCAGCAGCGTAGGGACGCTGGTGACCAAGAGCCTGGTGATCGCAGGGGATCCGCAGGTGACCACCACCGCCAGCCGTCCGCGCGGCGCGATGCTGCGGGCCTACGACAAGGCCACCGGCAAGGAAGTGGGCGCGGTGTACATGCCGGCGGCGCAAAGCGGATCGCCCATGACCTACATGGTAAACGGCAAGCAATACATTGTGGTCGCTGTCAGCGGAGGAGCCTATTCGGGCGAGTACCTCGCGTTCAGCCTCCCAGACGCACAATGAAGTTTGCCGGAGTGGCCGTCGTGTGTGCGGCTGCGATCATCGCGCAGTCGTCGCGTTCGGTGTGGGACGGCGTGTACACCTCTGAACAAGCGCAGCGCGGCGAAGCCCTGTATACCCGTCAATGCGCGCGCTGCCATGGCGCTCAGCTCACCGGCGGTGAAGCTGCGCCGCCGCTGGCGGGCGGAGATTTTCTGGCGAACTGGAACGGCCTGACCGTCGGCGATCTGTTCGAGCGCGTTCGCATATCCATGCCCGCCGACCGTCCGGGCCAACTCACGCGGGTGCAGAACGCGGACATCCTGGCGCACATCCTCCGTGCGAATCAGTTTCCTGCGGGCCAATCGGAACTGGAGCAGCAGGCCGAAGTTCTGAAGCAGATCCGCATCGAGCCCGCCAAGCAGTAAACGCCTCCAGTCTGTATTAATAGAGGAATGCGCGCTTGGCTGATGGATTCCTACGAGGGTGTCGAGAAACTGCGTTTGGGCGAAGTGGCTGATCCCGAGCCGGGCCCCGGGCAGGTCTTGCTCAAGCTGAAGTTTGCGGCGCTGAATCCAGCCGACGCGTTTCTGTCGCAGGGCATGTATCCGGCCAAGCCGGCGATGCCGCACATCCTGGGAAGAGACGGAGTCGGCGAAGTTGTGAAGTCCGGCCCGGGCGTAACGGGGTTCAACATCGGCAGCACGGCCGGCATTTTGCGATGCGATGCGGGCGTCAGTGTGTGGGGGACTCTCGCCGACAAGGTGGTGATTCCAGCCGCCAGCCTTGCGCCCATCCCCTCGGGCTGGTCACTGGAGCAAGCGACGGCCGCGCCTCTGGTGTTCCTGACGTCCTGGCAGGCGCTGACCCAGTGGAGCGATCCGCCGGCGCCCGCTGCCAAAGGTTCCGTGCTGCTGGTGACCGGCGCGTCGGGAGGTGTGGGTACAGCCTCGGTCCAGCTTGGAAAGTCCATGGGCCTGACGGTGGTGGCCCTGTCGCGCAGCGCGGAGAAGCGTGCAAAGTTGCTGGAACTCGGCGCGGATTTGGTCTTCGATCCCGCCGACAAAGACCTGCGCAAATCCGTGCTGGCGGCCCTCGCTCCGAAGAAAGTGGACCTGGTGGTGGATAGTGTGGGCGGCGCGCTGTTCAACGAAGTGATCGCGATGCTGGGCTACGCCGGACGCATCAGCGTGGTGGGCCGAAGCGGCGGCGTGGTCCCGGAGTTCAATACCGGGACGCTCTTTTTTCGCAGGAACCGCATCGGGGGCGTCGCGGTCGGCGACTATACGCCGGAGCAGGCGCAGACTTCGTGGAAAGAAATCGTCCGCCGGCTGGATGCGGCCGGACAGAAGCCGGTGATCGATAAGATCTATCCCTTCGAAGAAGTCAAATCCGCGTTCGCGCGATTGAGCCAGGGCCCGATGGGAAAAGTGCTGGTCAATGTTTCAGGAGCCCGCTGAGCGCAGCCGGTCCGCCGCGCGCTGGGCGGCTTCCAGACGCGCCGCGGTGAGCGCGCCGGCGCGTTGACGCGCCGAGCTGAGAATCGACTCCGGCGCCTGCGCGGGCGTGCCGGCGGAGAACGGCGGCTCGGGCGCGTATTGAATTTCAAGCTGGATGCGCTGGGCGACCTCTTCGCCGGCCAGCAGCGCGGCCAGGCGCAAACTGCCGTCGATCCCCGAGCTTACTCCGGCGGCCGAGATCAGATTGCCATCCACCACCACCCTTGCGTCTTCCGGGATCGCACCGAAATAGGACAGCAGGTGGAAGGAATTCCAGTGGGTGGTGGTGCGTTTGCCGCGGAGCAGGCCGGCCGCGCCGAGAGTCAGCGCGCCGGTGCAGACGGAAAGAATGTAACCGGCCTGGGCCGCCGCCGACCGCAGCCAGGCGAGCACCGTTTCGTCGGCCATGAGGGGCAGCTGGCCTCGCCCGCCCGGGACCACCAGCACATCCAGCGGCGGCAAGGCGCTCTGCAGCGTGGCGGTGGGAGTAAGCAGCAGCCCAAAGGAGTCCCGCACCGGCGCCAGGTCCTTCCAGAGGATGTGAATTTTGGCGTCCGGCAGCCGCGCCAGCACTTCAAAAGGGCCGGTGAAATCCATCTGATCGATGTCCGGGAAGATCAATGCGCCGATGTGCATATGTTTGAGAGTAACAACCCGCCTGCGGGGCTTCGAGAGTCGTATTACAATAATGGGTTCCCGCCTAGACTTTGCAAACCAGACAGGAGTTATATGGAAACCGCTACTGCTAACGCTGCCGATACCAAGACCGGCGCCATCGCCGAGATTTCCGCCGGCCAGATCGTCGCCAAGATGCTCAAGCAGGAAGGCATCAAGCACATCTTCACCATTTCCGGAGGCCACATCGTCGATATCTATAACGGATGCATCGACGAAGGCATCGAGATCATCGACGTGCGCCATGAGCAGGTGGCGGCGCACGCGGCCGATGCCTATGCGCGCATCACCGGGCTGGGATGCGCCGTGGTGACCGCGGGCCCCGGGACCACCGATGCGGTAACCGGCATGGCCAACGCTTTCCGCGCCGAGAGTCCCATGCTGCTGATCGGCGGCAACTCGCCGCTGAAGCAATATCGCATGGGCGGCCTGCAGGAATTGCGCCACACCGAAATGATGACGCCCATCAGCAAATTCGCGTCCCTGGTGATGACCACGGAACGCACCGCGGAGATGATGGGCATCGCGTTCCGGGAAATGTACAATGGCGCGCCGGGCCCCGGGTTCCTGGAAATCCCGCACGACGTGATGGACGGCAAAGTGGATGCGTCCAAGGTTCGCTATCCGAAAAACTATCGTGTCAAAGGCACCGACGGCGGACCAGCCGAGTTTCTGGGCGACCCCAACATCGTGCAACAAGTGGCCGAGCTGCTGGCCAAAGCCGAGCGCCCCGTGGCGCTGTTCGGTACGCAGGCGCGGACCTGCCGGGCGCATGACGCGATCGACCGCTTCTCGAAGCATTTCAACATGCCGATCTACGTGAACGGATCGGCGCGCGGCACCCTCCCGCGGAATCATTCGCATGCCTTCATGCCGTCGCGCAAGACTGCCTTCGACAACGCGGATGTGATCCTGCTCGCCGGGACGCCTCTCGATTTCCGCATGGGTTA
>DATIRX010000181.1:0-3691 GCA_035469225.1 Bryobacteraceae bacterium | reverse complement strand
GGTGACGATTATAAGGTCGCCAACTATACCCAGCTGGAAGCCTACTGGAAGAAGCTGGCCTCCGAATCCGATCGGATGAAGCTGGTCGATATCGGAGTGACTTCGGAGGGGCGCAGGCAATATATGGCCATCGTCACCTCTCCGGAAAACCTGAGGAATCTCGCCCGGTATAAGGATGTGGCGCGGCGGCTGGCCCTGGCCGAGGGCCTTACGGAGGATCAGGCCCGGGCTCTGGCGCGCGACGGCAAAGCGGTGGTCTGGATCGACGGCGGCCTGCATGCGAACGAGACCGTCGGCTCGCAGCAACTCATGGAGATGGTCTACCAGATGGTCAGCCGCAATGACCCGGAAACCACGCGTCTGCTCAACGACACCATCCAACTGTATGTGCAGGCCAATCCGGATGGACAGGAACTGGTCGCCAACTGGTACATGCGCGATCCGGATCCAGGCAAGCGCAGCCTGAACGGTGTGCCGCGGCTGTTTCACAAGTACATCGGCCACGATGACAATCGGGACTTCTTCCTGTCGGCCATGCCGGAAACCACCAACATGAACCGGCAATTGTTTCTGGAATGGTTTCCCCAGATTGTCTACAACCATCATCAGACCGGGCCGACCGGGGCGGTGGTGTTCATCCCGCCTTTCCGCGATCCCTTCAACTACAACCTGGATCCGTTGATTCCTCTGGGCGTGGAAATGGTGGGATCGGCGATGCACAGCCGCCTGGTGGCCGAGGGCAAAGGTGGCTCGGCGATGCGCAGCGGATCATCGTATTCCAGCTGGTGGAACGGTGGCTTGCGGACGATTTCGTATTTTCACAACGCCATCGGGATTCTGACCGAAATCATTGGCGGTCCCACGCCGGTGGATATTCCGCTGATTCCCGACAGGCAGCTTCCGCAAGGCGACTGGCCATTGCCCATCGCCCCGCAGCGCTGGCATTACCGCCAGTCCATTGACTACGACATCAGTCAGAATCGGGCGGTGCTGGACTACGCCTCGCGCTATCGCGAAACTCTGCTGTTCAATATTTACCGCATGGGGATGAACTCGATCGAGAAGGGAAGCCGCGATAGCTGGACCGTGACTCCGAAACGCATCGGAGCATTGCGGGCGTCCTCGCCGGGCAACACCATCGCACCGAAGCTGTATGACACGGTCTTGCATGATCCGCAGTATCGCGATCCGCGGGCCTACGTGATTTCCGCGATTCAGGACGATCTGCCCACGGCTTTCGAATTTGTCAACGCGCTGCTGAAGACCGGAGTCACGGTGCTTCGGGCGCGCGAGGAGTTCCAGGCGGCCGGCAAGACGTATCCGGCAAATTCGTTTGTGGTGAAGACCGCGCAGGCGTTCCGCCCGCATGTGCTCGATATGTTCGAGCCGCAGGATCATCCCAATGACTTCCGTTATCCCGGCGGGCCGCCCGTTCCTCCTTATGACATCGCGGGCTGGACGCTGGCGATGCAGATGGGGATCAAGTTCGATCGCGTCCTGGATGACTTCGGAGGGCCATTCGCCAAAATCGATGGCGTGCTCAGTCCTCCTCATGAACGAATCCGTGGGGCAAATACCGTGGGGTACCTCATCAGTCATCGCATCAACAATTCGTTCACATTGGTGAACCGGCTGCTAAAAGCGGGCAGCGAGGTGTACTGGCTGAAAAAGGACTGGATGATCTGGGTCCCGGCCAGCCCTGCTGCGCGCGGCATTCTCGAAAAGGGCGCGCTGGAACTCGGTGTACCCGTGACCGGATCGGATACCGGACCCGGTGCCGGCGTGATCAGGCTCAGGCCGCTGCGCATCGGACTATACGATCAGTATGGCGGCTTGACTCCCTCGGGATGGACTCGCTGGCTGTTCGAGCGATTCGAATTTCCGTTTGAGGTGGTGTATCCGCAGAAGCTCGACGCGGGTAATTTGAATGCCAAGTTCGATGTGCTGGTGCTGGCCGATGGCTCGTTTCGCAAAGGCGCGGGCGGCGCGCAACCGTCGCCTTCGAACATTCCCGCGGAATACCGGGGCTGGTTGGGCCGCATCACCGAAGAGAAGACCGTGCCCCAGCTGAAGCAATTTGTGCAAGCGGGAGGATCGCTGGTTGCCATCGGCAGCTCTACCGGCCTGGCAGAGTTGCTGGGCGTGGCTGTGACCGATCCGCTGGCGGGGCTATCGCGCGAGAAATTCTACGTTCCCGGATCGCTGCTGCGCGCGGCCGTGGATACTACCAATCCGTTGGCCTTCGGGATGGGTCCGGACGCGCTGGTTCTCTTCGACAACAGTCCTGTGTTCCAGACCGGCGCCGGAGTGCAGAAGATCGCCTGGTTCCCCTCGAAAGAATCGCTTGCCAGCGGATGGGCCTGGGGCCAGGAGCGTCTGGAGGGAACCACAGCCGTGGCCGAAGCCGCCGTCGGATCGGGGAAGGTTGTGCTGTTGGGGCCGGAAGTCGCGTTCCGCGGGCAGTCGCAAGGGACGTTCAAGCTGCTGTTTAACGCGCTGTATTAGGAAGGCGAGGCTTGCCTCGCCCCTCGGCGGGTTATTTCGTCAGCATCTTCAAGGCGTGATTCCAATCGTTGCGAAGGAAGCCCGGCAGTGTCCAGAGAATACACAACGGCTCCAACGCGCGCGAAGCCGCAATGCTGCCGCAGTCGAAGGGCTCCCATCCAAACTGAGCGATGATGCCGGACACAGTCTGCTTGGCGTCCGGGCTATTGCCGCAGAGAAACATGGTCGGCGTGCCCTGCTCGAACTTCGGATTCACCATGAGCGCGCTGCCGACACTGTTGAACGTTTTCACCACGTGCGAGTTAGGCAGCCAGGCCTGCACCTTTTCTCCCAGTGATTCGTTCGGCCCGGTGGTGAACTCGAAGATTCCATTGACAGGCGTTTCACTGGCCAGCGGATTGGTGGTATCGATCAGAATCTTGCCGGTCAGGTGATCGGCGCCGGCCAGTTCGATCACTTCTTCAATGATGCGCCCCAGCACCGCCAGGACGACGATCTCGCCGAAGATGGCGGTCTCGCGGAACGTGCCGGCCTGGGCGCCGGGCTGGGTCGCGAGCCACTTCAGGATCTCTTGCTTGGACGGGTCGCGCGTACCCAGCATGACCTCGTATCCATGCTTGAGAAATCCCTCGGCCAACGCCCGTCCCACCACTCCCGATCCGAGCACCCCGATTTTCTTCGCCATGAGCTTAGTATGCTGAGGGTTGACCCGACTCGTCAATACAAAGCTAGTCCAGATCATCCATCCGGAGTACGGACGCCGCACGGCCCTGGTCAGCGGCGATGAGCTGTGCCTGTTGGCCACCTATCGAACGGTGTACGACTTCGGTATGGCGGCCATCGAGACGGGGCAGCAACTGCGGGATTTGCTGAGCACGGATCTTTCGGGAATTGTTCTGGATTATCGGGAAGTGTACGCTCTGAGAAGCGCGTGGCGGTTTTTGCCGAGCTTCGATCATCCCCAGGAAGCGGCGCGGTGCCTGGTCTCGGGCTGCGCGAACGCGCATGATAGCGGTAATGCCGCGCGGCCTTCCGCTCCACCCTGGTTCACAAAAGGCAACGGCATGCACCTGCGCGCCCACGGCGAGCCGCTGGTCATTCCGCACTATGCCGAAAGCGGCGCTGAAGAAGCGGAGCTCGCGGGTGTGTACCTGATCGGGCCGGACGGTGTGGCGCACCGCATCGG
>DATIRX010000180.1:0-2827 GCA_035469225.1 Bryobacteraceae bacterium | reverse complement strand
ACTGGAAGGTGACATTGTCGAAATCAATCGCATCGATATGCCAGTCCGGATCGGGATGCGGCTTGGCCGGCACGGGAATGAGCGGATCGATCGCCAGGAACGAAAAGTAGTCGTCCAGAAAAGTAGTATGCTGATCCACCGACACAAACGTGCTTGAAATCTGGCCGAGTGTACCGGCCACCGCCGTAAAAGCGCCGATCACCAGCACCACGCCTCCGGGACTAATCGTGCCCTCTACCCCGCGGATCGCGATGAACACATACGCGAGGGCCAGCGTGGTTCCGGCCACCAGGCCCGTCAGCATCGAGACGCGTGTCGCCGAGCGGTACATCTGCTCGCGCTGCTTGAGCAGGTCCTCCGACACCTTGCGATGGCGTTCCAGCAGATAATCGGCCAGCACATACGCGCGGATCTCTTTGGTGGTGCGCGGCTGCACCAGAAGGTCGCCCAGATACCCTCGTTCGCGCTCCTCGGGTGTTTCCTTGTAGAAGTATTCGTAGAGGCGCGACGTCATCCTGCGCTCCAGCGCCAGCGACAAGAGCGCCGCTACCAGAGCGAGCGCCACCAGGACCCAGTGCAGGCTCGCCAACAGGCCCGCCATCAGGACGATGGTGACGAGGTTGCCGGAGAGTCCCAGCACGGACCACGTCAGATCGCCCGGCCGCCAGGAGACATCGCGCTTGGCGCGCGCCAGCCGGTCGTGCCAGTCGGAATTATCGAAATGGCCCAGATCTACCTTCGAAGCCTTCGTCAGCAGGCGCCGCTCGGCTTCCAGCTCCACGCGCCGGACGAATAGATTCCGTCCGTAGCCCGTATACGCGCTCAGGGCCCGCTGCACTGTGGTCGCCAGCCATAGCCCCATCACGATCGGCAGTAAGTCGGTGAAATGGATGGATTGCAGACGAGCTTGTGCGATGCGATTGACCAGCGTCGCTCCCAGGTAGACGGAGATGGGAGGCATTGCGGCGCTCACCATCCCCAACACCGAGTAGCGGATCAGCGACGACGGGGAGGCCGCCCAGGCAAGAGCCATGCCTTGCCTGAGGTTCTTCCTGACCCTCTGCGCGCGGCCTGGCATCTTCTACAATGTGGCACACCCCGCCGGTCGGCGCAAAGATTCTGCCGCTAATGCTTGTGTTCGTCGCCGGCTGCCGCTGCGCCCATCATCATCCCGTGCATGTGTTCCATCATTTGGGACTGTCCCTTAAGATTGGCTTGCAGCTGCTTAAGAAGCTTTCCATGCTCGGCGAGTTTCTCGTTGCGGACTTTGGCGTTCTTCTCGTTCTCGATCGCCGCAAAGCTGGCCACAAGCTGGTCGGCCAGCTTGGCGGCTTCGGCGTGGGCGGCCATCATCGGCATCATCTGACCCGACATCTGGCTCATCATCGGCATCCCGGCCGATTTACCCGCCGGCGTCGCCGCCTGATCCGGAGGATGCTCGTCGTGCTGCGCAATGGCTCCGGTAACCAGCAGCGTGGCAGCGCCGAATACACAAAGAATAATGCTTTTCATGACCCTGGTAGTGCATCTGGAATGCCATCGTAAGCAGTTGCGAATCTGCGGGTTCCATAACACCTGCGCGAAATCCCGCTACGGGTTCGGTTCTTTTGACACTTTCTTGATGCCCCGGCCGCCGATCTTTACACCGCCTTAACGCCCGCGCCGCTAGCCTGGAATCGTGCCACAGAATCTGGTTCGCACAAGGCGTCCCGCACTGGATCCTGCCCCCGCCGATGATGGCGGCAACCTGGATCTCAAAGTGATCTTCACCGACCCGGCCAGAACCGTGGCTGCGCTCGCGGCGGCCCGGACCCTGGCCGGTGGACTTCGCGCGCGCATCACCGTACTGGTGGCCCAGGTGGTCCCCTATCCGCTTCCCCTGGCTGCCCCGCCCGTTCCGGTGGAATTCACCCGGCACCTGATGGAGTCCGTCGCGGCCGGCGAGAACACCAACGTCGAAATCCTTCTCTGCCGCGATCGGTACGAATCCCTTCACCACGCGCTGTCCGCGGATTCCGTGGTGATCGTGGGCGCCCGAAAACGGCAATGGTGGCCATCCTGGGAACGCAAACTGGCCCGGATATTGCGCCATGACGGCCGACGCGTGCTGGTGATCGCTCTATGAACCCGACCGTGCCCGCGGCGCCAACTCCCGCGGCTTCCCCAACCTCGCAGACCACCAAAGTGGTGGTCGCCACCACCGTAGCGCTCACGTTCATCACCGTCTGGCAGGCCGCCGCCGTGGTCCTGAACGACATGGCTTCGACGATGTATTACATCGGAGGCATCGCCGAACAGGCCATCGGCAAATCCGCGCCCTGGATGGTGGTCGCCGTTATGCTCTTCAGCTACGCGGTCCGTTCCGTGTACATGGAAAGCTCCAGCATGTTCGTGCGCGGGGGCGTATACGTGGTCGTGCGCGACAGCATGGGACACACCGTCGCGAAGCTCTCCGTGGCGGCGCTGGTGGTCGATTACATCCTCACCGGCCCCATCAGCGTGGTCAGCGCGGGGCTGTACCTCGGCGCGCTGTTGAACGATCTGAGCCAGGCGCTGCATCTTACCTGGCGCACCAACGCGAACTGGTTTGCCGTGTTCTTCAGCGTCGCCGTCACCATCTATTTCTGGTGGAGCAACATCAAGGGCGTGCCGGAATCCAGCACCAAAGCCCTGCACATCATGAAGGTCACCACGGTGATGGTCGTGATCCTGCTGATCTGGTGCGGGCTGACGCTGTTCGTCCACGGCGGAGCGCCGCTGCCTCCCCTGCCGACGCCCGCGAACATTCACCTCAATGAGACCTCGCTCGGGTGGCTCAACGGGACCT
>DATIRX010000179.1:0-9317 GCA_035469225.1 Bryobacteraceae bacterium | reverse complement strand
CAGCACGCCGCCCTGCACAGCCGCGCCCACGGCGACCACTTCGTCGGGGTTCACGCTGCGATTGGGTTCCTTGCCGAACAGGTTCTTTACGATCTCGAGAACCTTCGGAATACGGGTAGAACCGCCCACCAGCACCACTTCGTCGATATTCGCAGGCTGCATTCCGGCGTCGGCCAGAGCTTTCTTGCAAGGCTCCACGGTCCGCTCCAGGATGTCCGCCATCATCTGTTCCAGCCGGGCCCTGGTCAGCTTCACCGTCAAGTGCTTGGGGCCGCTGGCATCGGCGGTCAAGAAGGGCAGATTGATCTCGGTCTCGAGCAGCGAGGACAACTCGATCTTGGCCTTTTCGCCGGCTTCCTTCAGCCGCTGCAGAGCCATCTGATCTTTGGAAACGTCGATGCCCTGATCGCGCTTGAACTCCTGAATCAGCCAGTCGATGATGCGGTGGTCGATGTTGTCGCCGCCCAGGTGGGTGTCGCCGTTGGTGGACTTTACTTCCACTACGCCGTCGCCCACTTCCAGGATGGAAATGTCGAAGGTGCCGCCTCCGAAATCGTAGACCGCGATGGTCTCGTTCTTCTTGCGGTCCAGACCATAGGCCAGCGCCGCAGCCGTAGGCTCATTGATGATACGCATCACTTCCAGACCCGCGATCTTGCCGGCGTCTTTGGTCGCCTGGCGCTGTGCGTCATTGAAGTACGCCGGGACGGTGATCACAGCCTGGGTGACCTTCTCTCCCAAATAAGCCTCGGCCGCTTCCTTCAGCTTGGCGAGGATCATGGCGGAGATCTCCGGCGGAGATTGCTTCTTGCCGCTCGCTTCGATACGGACATCCCCGTTCTCGCCGGGGACCACCTTGTAAGGCACCAGCTTCATTTCTTCCGAGACTTCGTCGAAACGCCGTCCCATGAAGCGCTTGATCGAATAAATCGTGTTTTCGGGATTGGTCACCGACTGGCGCTTGGCCACCTGCCCCACCAGCCGCTCGCCACTCTTGGCAAACCCCACCACTGAAGGCGTTGTCCGTCCTCCCTCCTGGTTCGGTATGACAACCGGCGTCCCAGCTTCCATGACAGCAACGACCGAGTTCGTGGTTCCGAGGTCAATCCCAATGATCTTACTCATTCTGTGGCACTTCCCTTCCGAAGATTCTTGGCTCTCTCTTAG
This sequence comes from Bryobacteraceae bacterium, assembly GCA_035469225.1. Taxonomy (GTDB): domain Bacteria; phylum Acidobacteriota; class Terriglobia; order Bryobacterales; family Bryobacteraceae; genus Palsa-187. The sequence continues at coordinate 8,150 of DATIRX010000179.1, read as the reverse complement.
CCTGATAACATTATGCAATCTTAGTGCGTCGTTGTCAAGTTTAGAGTTACACGGTCCCTAACCACTTTACAGGCCAATGAGTTGCAAGGTTGTTGACCAGTCGTTCGTCTGCGGTGACAAAGGCGGCGTCCCTCTGAACAGCCAGGGCCACATACATCGCGTCGTAAACGGAGCGGCCGGTCGCCAGCGCGATCGCCAGAGCGTCATCGGCCAGATCGAGGGAGCGGGCGGTGGGGAGGCTGTAATGGAGGATATCGGTTAGCGTTTCAGTCGCCAACTTGTGGGGCAGACGACCAGCTCGGACACACTTCCACAGAATGTTGCCGAGCTCGGCCCAGAAGAGATCAGGAACCGCGAATTCGATATCTCCAGCGGCGTATCGCCGAAGCAGCGCCAAGGCTTCTTCCGCCAGGGGCTCGCCAGTACGTGGCAGAAACCACTTGGCGGCTACGCTCGCATCCAGAACGAATAAACTCAACGGGCGCGATCCTGGCGCAACAGCTCTTCCGTGGACGGAAATGGCGCGGACGCCGGGACTCGCCGGGCACTCATACGGAGAGCCTTTTGGAGCAGTTGGCGGCGGCGCTCCAGCTCCTGTGGCGTGGACACGTGCGCCTCGATCAACGAGATCACTTCCTGGGCGATCGACTTGCGCCGCGACTTGGCCTGCTTCCGAAGAGCGTCATAGAGATCGTCGGGGATATTCTCAACGTATAGGGTAGACATAGTGTTTGCCTAGGGATATCCTAGCATGGAGCTGAAACTGATGGTTCGGGAATGTTTTCGCACTCCGGCCGACTATGCGACTCACGCCTCGCGCGTTGCCGTCAGGCGTTTAAGGGTCACGGCAAACGTATAATGAAGCGAAAGCTATGCGGAACTTTTGCGCGATGGTGGTGCTGGCGTGCGCGACGCTCTCCGCTGCTTCGCTCCCCAGGTTTGAGCTGCGCGACACCAAGGGAGCCGTGCATCGTCCCGAAGAGTGGCGGGGCAAGCGCGCCGTGGTGCTGTTCTTCATGATGACCGACTGCCCTTTAGCCAACGGTTACGTGCCGGAGATGAACCGGCTGCGGGGCATTTACGAACCGCGGGGAGTCGCCTTCTACGCGGTCCAATCCGACAACACGGTTTCGGAAGCCGCGGTACAGAAATACGCGCAAGAGTTCGGATACAGTTTCCCGGTGTTGAACGACCCCCGGCTGACGCTGGCGCGGTTCACCGGAGCCAAGGTGACACCCGAGGTGGCGATTCTGTCGCCGGCCGGCGAGGTTCTGTATCTGGGGCGGATCGACAACAAGGTGGAAGACATCACCCGTCCTCGCTACGCGGCGACGGAGCCCGAGCTGCGCAATGCAATCGAGGCCGTTCTGGCGGGTAAAGCTCCCAAAGAGTCGCGCACGCGTGCCGTGGGTTGTGCCATTAACCTGGAGACGAAATGAACGAGAAGATGTGGCTGGCGGTGCTGGCGTGCGCGACGGCGACCGCAGCCCCGACTTTTAACAAGGACATCGCTCCGATTCTGTACGAGAACTGCGCCACCTGCCACCGGCCGGGCGAAGTCGCTCCGTTTTCTCTGCTGACGTATCAGGATGCCGCCAAGCGTTCGGGCCTGATTGCCACGGTGACCGCAAAACGCTACATGCCCCCATGGAAACCGGAACTGGGCATCGGAAGCTTCGACCATGAGCGCCGCCTCACGGATCAACAGATCGCCCGCATTCAGGAATGGGCTGCGGCGGGCGCTCCCGAAGGTGACGCGACGGACAAGCCTGCCGTCCCGGCGTTTCCGACCGGCTGGCAGGCCGGGGAGCCCGATCAGGTGCTGAAGATGTCGGCGGCCTACACGCTTCCGGCGGACGGACCCGACCGGTTCCGGTGTTTCGTCCTGCCTATGAATCTGGCGCGGGAATCCTATGTGAGCGGCGCTGAGTTTCGCCCAGGCAATGCAAGAATCGTGCACCATGCTCTGATTTTTCTGGATACCACCGGCACGGCGCGCAAACTGGCGGCTTCTTCCGGCGGCGGAGGCTACCCATGCTTCGGCGGACCGGGATTTTCCGGAGCGGGACTGGTGATGGGCTGGGCGCCGGGCTATACTCCCCTGCCCGCGGAACCGGCTCTGTCCCAGGCGGTGCGGCCGGGCACCGACGTGGTGATTCAGATTCACTACCATCCGTCGGGCAAGGCCGAGCAGGATCAATCTTCCATCGGACTAAAATTTTCAGGGCCTCCCACCAAGGGGCGAGCGCTGCTGCTGGTGGTGAACCGATATCTGGATATTCCCGCTGGCGAATCGCATTACGTGGTGAAGGCTTCAGTGACCGTGCCGCAGGATGCCGAGCTGTGGGGCATCACGCCGCACGCGCACTATCTGGCCACCGACATGAAGGTCAACGCGCGCCTTCCGGACGGCTCGGTGATTCCGCTGATCCGGATCAAGGACTGGGATTTCAACTGGCAGGGGCAGTATCGTTACAAGCAGCCGATTCAGCTCCCCAAAGGCACCAAGATCGAGCTGGAGTATGTCTACGACAATTCGGCCGGCAACCCGCACAATCCGTCGCATCCGCCGGTGCGGGTGAGGTTCGGAGAGCAGACCAAGGACGAGATGGCGCTGGCGTTCCTGGGCCTGGTGCTGCCGTCGCCCGCCGACGTGCAGCCGTTCCAGCGGGCGGTGGTGCTCCAGTACGTGGAAGACTTCGTGCGGTTGACGGATAACTTGAACGACCTGCCGGAGGAGATCCCGCCGGCGATGGCGGGGCGTCTGCGTCTGGCGCTGGCGGTGTTCGATAAAGACGGCGACGGAAAACTCAACGCCGAGGAACGCGCCACGCTGCTTACCTTTATTCAGACGATGATGCCGCAATAGCCGGCCGGCCTGAAGGCTGGCCCTACCACAAGTTGTAGTAGCCGTCCCGCTCGGTCAGATCCAGGGGCAAGCCGAACAATTCGGAGAGTCGCGGGGCGACGAGAATCTCGCGCTTGGGCCCATCCGCCACAATTTGCCCGCGATCGATCAGCACCACGCGTTCGATCTCCGGGATCAGATCGGAAAGATGGTGCGTCACCATCACGATCCCGATACCGGCTTGGGCCAGCTTGCGGAAGATCTGGCGCAGCTCATGCTGGGCGAAGAGATCCAGCGCGGTGGAAGGCTCGTCCAAAATCAGAGCGCGCGGATCGTGAACCAGCGCCCGCGCGATCAACACCCGGCGAGCTTCCCCCGAGGACATTTCATCCGTGCAGCGGTCGGCCAGATGCAAGACTTCGAGCATCTCCAGGGCCTGCTCGGCCTTGCTTTGCATGGCCGGCGTGACGTGCTGATGCGGCCAGATGCCGATGCTGGAGAAAAAACCGGAAAGCGCGATATCGCGGCCGGTAACCTCGCGCGTACAGGCGGTCATCAGGTCGCTGGATACGATGCCCAGCAGCGTGCGCAGCTCGAAGACGTTCCAGTGATCGCGGCCCATGATCCGCACGGACGAGCCTGCACGCACCAGGGGATAGCATTCGCGCGTGATGGTTTTGATCAGGGTGGATTTGCCGCAACCGTTCGGCCCAAGGATCGCGACGTGCTCGCCGAGTCCGATGCGCAGCGCAATGTCCCGCAGCGCGAGCGATTCGCCGCGCATGACGGAGACGTTCTCGAACTCGATCAAGGCTGGAGTCAATTTCCTATCTTAACCGGGTACAGTATGGAAATGCCTTCGGAGATCTGGCTGGTGCGGCACGGGGAAACAGAATGGAGCCGGTCCGGCCAGCATACTTCGCGCACGGATCTTCCGCTGACTCCGGAGGGAGAGCGCCAGGCCGCAAGCCTCAAACGGATGCTGGCGGGGCACTCGTTCGCGATGGTGCTGGCGAGCCCGATGCGGCGGGCGGTGGATACGTGCCGGCTGGTGGGTTTGATTCCTGAAATCTGCGACGACTTGCTCGAGTGGAATTACGGCGATTACGAGGGGCTGACCACGACGGAGATCCAGAAGCGCGTGCCGGGATGGACCATTTGGACTGGCGCGCCGCCGAACGGGGAGCAGGCAGAGCAAGTGGCGGCTCGCGCGGAGCGGGTAATTTCGAAGGCGCTGGCAGCAGAAGGGGACGTGGCTTTGTTCGGACACGGCCACCTGTTGCGGCTATTGGCGGCGCGATGGATCGGCCTGGAACCTTCCGGCGGCCGGCTGCTGGCGCTTTCGACGGCTTCGCTCAGCGTGCTGGGCTACGAACGCGAGACGCGCGTAATCCGGCTGTGGAACCAGACCTCGTAACGATCCCGGCAATCAGCGCCGACCATCGGTAGTCTTTGGGTGCGGCTTCGCGCAGCACGGCTCGAACGGTGGGCATATCTTCTGGAGGCGTTCCGTGCTGGCCTTTCACAGCGTAGGCCAGGAGCCGCTCGGTAAGCGTGGTACGGAACGCGTCGCTGCGTTCGAGCAAGGCCCGCCGGAGTTCAATAGCTCCACGGAAGGCAGTGCCATCGACCATGGCGCCGGAAGCATCAATAAGCTCGCCGCCGTCTTCCGTTCGCCATCGTCCGAGGGGATCGAAGTTCTCCAGGGCATAACCGAGCGGAAAGAAGTTCCTATGACAATTGGTGCAGGGAGACGCCGGAAGTCCTCGGGTTTGCTTAGCGAGCGGCATTCCTTTTTGCCGGGAAAAGTTGTTGTTAAACGGAGGGGGTGGATTCACGCCCAGGAAATGTTTCCGAATCCACCTTCCTCGCGACGCCGGTGACGCTGCAGGCGCGCCCATGATGGCGCTTGTATCGGTGTGGGAGTTGATGGTGAGGATACTGCCTTGGCCCAGCAATCCGGCCCGCTCCGGCCCCGGCCAGGTGATCCGGCGAAATTCGGGTCCGGATATATTCGGGATTCCATAGTGACGCGCGAGCCGCTCGTTCACGAAAGTATAGTTTGCAGACCAGAGTTCGAGTGGATCGCGATCGTCGTGCAGCTGGCTTTCGATAAAGAGGTCGGTCTCCCGCCGGAAAGCTTCCCGCAGGGGCTCGTCGAAATCCGGAAAGAACTGGGGATCGGGCTTCACATCGGCCAACCGATCGAGCTCCAGCCACGGACCGAAGAGGCCTGCAACGAAGGCTTTCGACCGGGAGTCGGACAGCATTCGCCGGACTTGCCGTTCGAGCACGGCCGGGTCCTTCAGGCGGCCCGCTCTGGCATCGTCGAGAAGCGGTGGATCGGGAGCGCCGCTCCACAGAAACGCCGCGAGCCGGGAAGCCAGCTCCAGGTCGTCGAGGCGATTCGTGTTGCGCGCGGCGCCGCGATCGAGAGCCGCCGCAAGCGATGAAATGACGGATTCATACGCGGCTCGATCCGGCCGCGGAGCACCGACCGGAGGCATGGTGCGCGCCCGAAGCTGCCTCAAAATCTTTTCCCAGGAATCGGCATCCGCGGACACTTGTTCCGGATTGAGTTTGTCGATGGCGAGGCCCGCCTGCGCGCCGGTCTGGCCGTGGCAGGTTACGCAATACGTTTGCATCATGGCCGGCAGGCCGGGTGAAGTCCCGGGAGCCTGTGCGAGCGCCTCCACCAGGCTGGCGGCGGATACGGCAAGTAGGCGTTTCATGAGAGAGAGACGCGGAAAGGCAAATTTCGTTCCGGGTTTCATCGCGGGATTCATAATAGGATTATGCATACCCGGCCCTGGCTGTGGCCGAACCTGTTGAGCCTGGATGCGCCCATTGTGGCGCTGCTGTGGCAGATCCTTTTCCTTCGCTGTTTTCACGGGCAGCTCGGCATGCTTCCCGCAGTGCTGCTGGCGCTGGCAGTGTGGCTGATCTACGTGGCAGATCGGATACTGGACGCCTGGCGCGGTTGCGCCGTCCAGCCTCGGCACGAATTTTATCGAAGGCACTGGCGAGCGGTGTTACCCATATGGATCGCCGTATTGGGCTTGGGGAGTTGGCTGGCCTGGAGCCGCCTTCCCGGACCGCTGTTCCTGGAAGGAGCGCTGGTGGCATCCGGCACGGGTCTGTATCTCGCTACCGTGCATCTGGCCCCGGGACTGCTGGCGCGGACCGGCGCCAAGGAATCCGCCGTAGCGGTCCTGTTCGGCCTGGGAGCATCCCTGGCGGCGTGGCCGGGCGTGCAGTCCCTCAGTGACGTCCTTGCGATTCTCCTGTTCTCTGGCGTGTGCTGGATGAACTGCTCGGCGATTGAGGATTGGGAGCGCGGCGACGGCTTGCGTCCCTCTTTGATTGTCGCGGCGGCGCTGGTAGCGATTATCGCAGCCTGCTTTCTGCGCGATCATCGACCGATTTTGGGAAGCGCGGAAACGGCGGGAGTGCTGGGTTTGGTTTTGCTCGACCGGATGCGGGGGCGTTTTTCGGCACAAGCCTTGCGGGTGCTGGCGGACGTGGTTCTGCTGACGCCCATCCTTTTCTTGCCAGCCGTATGAACTGCGATTGGATTGCGCCGCACTACTGGTGGATCGAAAGACTCGGCATGGGCCGCGCCCTGGAGCGGCGCAGGCGCTGGTTTCTGCCGAAGCTCGGGAATGCGCGGCGCGCGCTGGTGTTGGGCGATGGAGACGGGCGATTCCTGCGGGAACTGCTGCGGCAGAATCCCCTGGTCCAGGCCGATTACGTGGATCTGAGCGGCCGGATGGTGGAGTTAGCCCGACACAAAGCCGGCGTGGACCGGGTGGTCTACAGGCAAGCGGACGCGCGAGCGGCGGAGTTCGCATCCGGCGAATACGATCTGATCGCGACACACTTCTTCTTCGACTGTTTCGGCCCGAACGACTTGGAGGCACTGGTCGCGCGGATCGCACCGGCCGCCAAGCCGGGCGCGCGCTGGGCCGTCTCGGAGTTCTGCACCCCTAACGTCGCGGCGCGGCTGCTGGTGGGCGCACTCTACCTGTTTTTCCGGATCGCCACGGGGCTGCAGACTCGCGCCTTGGCGGATCACCGTCCGATGCTGAGCGCCCATGGCTTTCGACGGATCGACGCCAGCCACGGCTGGGGCGGAATAGTGGTTTCGGAACTGTGGGAGCGATAATAGAGGCTTGGATCTCGAAAGAACACTCCTGCGCAAGGTCGGCGAGGCCGTCACGCGTTTCAAAATGATTCGCGACGGCGATCGCGTAGCCGTGGCGTTATCCGGCGGCAAGGACTCGGTGACCATGCTGGAGGCGCTGCTGCTGTTGCGCGATCGCGCCCCCATCGAGTTCACCGTGTGCGCGTTCACCATCGAGCAAGGCAAATTCCTGCGGCCGATCCAGCCCATGGGCGAGTATCTCAGAGCCCGCGGAATCGACTGGACGTACCATGTGGACAACCCTTCGGTTCGCCTGATCGACGAGCAGCCGGATCACGGGTGCGACCTGTGCAGCCGCTTCAGGCGACGGGCCGTTTATCAAATCGCGCGGGGACTGGGAGCCAACGTGATCGCGCTAGGTCACACCGCGGACGATTTCTGCGAATCGTTCCTGCGCAACGCTCTGTTCACGGGGCGCATCAGCGCGCTCCCGCCCATTACATGGTCCAGCAAGAAAGATTTTCGGCTCATCCGGCCGCTGGTGTTCGTGACCGAGGACGTTACCACGCGCTTCGCCGAATCGCTGGGGGCGCCGGTGATTCCATGCGGGTGCTCGCAAAAAACCGGGACGGTTCGCGGAAGCTTGCGGGATTTGCTGGGTGGTCTCGAAAAAGAGCATCCGCGTTTGAAGGAATCACTGCTTTCAGCGATGGGCAATATCGACACGGACCGGCTGCTGGACACCCGCTATCTGCCCTCCGACGGGCCAGCGGAAACTGCCGCCGAGACAAATCCGCTTGCAATCCTTTCACAGGATTGAGCGGGCATACGTTAAAATCATCTCTTGCCTTCACCTATCGTCACCGTAGCCGTGCCTACTCTGGCAGGGGGCGAAGTCCTGGAGGAGTGCCTGCGCGGGCTCGAATCGCAAACCGTGGATGAGTTTGAAGTCGTGGTGATTGATAACAGCGGCATCGGATGCGTGCGGGCTCACGGCCGGCGTGTGCGCGTGATTGCGAATGCACGTAACGCGGGCTTCGGCGCTGCTGCAAATCAAGCCTTCCGGGATTCCCATGCCCCCTATCTGGCCACGCTCAATGATGATGCCGTGGCGGATCCGCGCTGGCTGGAAACATTGCTGGCGGACGCGGAGGCCCA
>DATIRX010000178.1:0-1576 GCA_035469225.1 Bryobacteraceae bacterium | reverse complement strand
GGACGATCAGGATCGTCTGTGGATGGCGTGCAGCCGGGGTATTTTCTCGGTGGCGCGCAGCGAGCTGCGCCGGTTCGCGGCCGGAGAACTCAAGAAAGTTAGCAGCGCCCCCTACAGTCCGATGGACGCACAGCGCGTCATCGAAGGACAATCCGGAGTGGCGCCGGTCCTGGCCCGGACCCGCGACGGCCGCTTGTGGTTCGCCACCATCCGCGGGTTGCTGATGCTCGACCCCAGCCGCTGGCAGCGGGAAGCATCGCCGCCCATGGTGGTGATTGCCAATCCGATTGTGAATGGCCACAGCGAGCAGCCGGCCCACATCGGGCAATTGCCGCCCGGTCAAAAGAATATGGAGTTCAATTACGCCGGGCTGGCGTATTACCTGCCCACGCGCTTGCGTTTCCGCTACATGCTGGAAGGCTACGATCGGGATTGGATCGAAGCCGGCAACCGCCGGGAAGCGTTTTACACCAATTTGCCGCCCGGCAATTTCCGCTTCCGCGTGACCGCCTGCAATGCGGACAATCTGTGCAACGAACAAGGCGCCACGGTGGCATTCTCACTGGCGCCGCGTTTCTACCAGCACGCCTGGTTCGGGCCGCTGGTGGCCGCGGCTCTGGCGGGGCTCGGGTGGCTGGGGTATCAGTTGCGCATCCGGCGCCTGCGGGAGCGCTACGACCTGATTCTGGCCGAGCGCAGCCGCATTGCGCGGGAACTGCACGATACGCTCATCCAAGGCTTCTCCGGCATCACCATGGCCATGCAGGCGCTGGCCGGGCGGCTGCGGTCTTCAAAAGAACGCGAGACGCTCGATGACATCATCCGCGACGCTGCCACTTGCCTGCGCGAGACTCGCCAGTCGGTCGCTGGCCTGCGCGCGGGGCACGATTCGGAATCCGGCCTGACCGCGGCCATCGGAGCGGCGGCGCGGGAGATCACCGATACCAAAGACGTACGCCTGAAGCTCAAGCTGGATAAAGGTCTGCCCAAGCTGCCGGCGGATGTGGAGTACAACCTGCTTCGCATCGCCAGCGAGGCGATATCCAATTCGGTGAAACATTCCGGCGCACGCACGATCGAGGTCGCGCTGGAGTCCACGCCGGAAGCGCTACGGCTCAAGGTGCAGGACGACGGCTCCGGGCTCGGAAGCGGCCCGGCGCTGCGTCCCGGGCATTACGGCATCATCGGAATGAAAGAACGAGCCACGCAGATCGGCGCCGATCTCCAGCTGCTCAGTGAGCCCGGCAACGGCACCACCGTCTCCGTGGTGCTGCCTGCCGCAGCGGGCCGTGCCGCGCACGTGGAGAAGGCCGAGGCATTGCTATGACGGAAGAGCCCACCATCCGGGTTTTATGCGCCGACGATCATCCGCTGGTCCGCAAAGGCATCGCGTCCATTTTGGCGAACGAGCCCGACGTGGAACTGGTGGGCGAGGCCGGCAATGGCCGGGAAGCCGTGGAGCAGTTCCGCAAGCTCCAGCCGGATGTGGTTCTCATGGACCTGCGCATGCCGGAGATGAATGGAATCGACGCCACCCGCTTAATCCGCAGCGAAGTGCCCGAAGCCAAGATCATCG
>DATIRX010000177.1:0-4969 GCA_035469225.1 Bryobacteraceae bacterium | reverse complement strand
GGTCGCCAATCAAATCGGGCATCTGACGCGTTTTCCGTCGCTGGAAGTAGGCCTGGAGGACGCGCGGCAAGCAGGCGACTGCGATTCTGGTTACTCCTGCGCTTACACCAACAACCTGGCGTGGCGCAGCGAGACCCAGCCACTGCCGCCGGTGCTCGATCCGAAAGCGCTGTTTGAGCGCCTGTTTGGCGACGATGCGGGGCTGACTCCGGAGCAGCGCGCCCGGCGGAATCACAATCGCCGGAGCATCCTGGATTTTGTCTCCGAAGAAACCAAGTCTCTGCAATCCGGGCTCGGTCCGGTCGACAAGCGCAAGCTGGATGAATACCTCAACTCGGTCCGCGAGATCGAAAAGCAGATCGAAAAAGCGGAAAAGGATAACGCGCAGATCGATCCGGGCATGGATAAACCATACGGTGTGCCCAACGGCTTCGCCGAGCATTTCCGGCTGATGACGGATATGATCACGGTGGCGTTCCAGGCGGATCTGACCCGCGTCGTGACGTTCCTGGTCACCCACGAGGGGACGTCGCGGGCGTACCGGGAAATCGGCATCGCCGACGGCCACCATCCGCTGACGCACCACCGCAATCAGGTGGAGTTGATGGACAAGGTCGCGCGCATCAACCTCTACCATATGCAGCAGTTTGCGGAGTGGGTGGGCCGGCTGAAGAATACGCCGGATGTCGACGGCTCGATTGTGGACAATTCGATGCTGGTTTACGGAGCCGGTCTGGCCGATGGGAACTCGCACATCCATTCCGACCTTCCGACGCTGATCGTCGGGCGCGCCGGAGGCTACATCAAGCCGGGGCGCCGCATTGTGTATCGCAAAGAGACTCCCATGTGCAACCTTTTCCTCACCATGATGGACCGCATGGGTTTGCACATGGACCAGTTCGGCGATTCCACGGGGCATCTCAACGGGCTGGACCTGGCGTAACCCTTGCAGTAAGCGAGCCGTGAATCAGGAATCGCTCGGGGCGCGGCCGGTGGATTCGCGCACGACGAGCTCCGGAACGAAGATGATCTCCTGCTGCGCTTTCAAAGGCTGCTTTTGTGTGAGGCTGGCGAAGATTTGCCGGCCGATCTGATCGCGGGGGATGTGGAGCGTGGTGAGCGCGGGATACACCACCGCGGAAAGCGTGATGTTGTCGAAGCCCGTTACGGAAATGTCCCCGGGAACGTCGATGCCTATGTCCCGCAGCTGCCGAAGCACACCCACGGCCATGAAGTCGTTCACGCAAAGAATGGCGGTGGGGCGGAACTTGGAGGCAAACAGCTGTTGCACGGCCCGCCGGCCGCCGGCGTAATCGTCGGTATCCGCCACGGTGGTGAACTGAAGGTCGGACGCCCGCTCCATCACGGTGACAAACGTGCGCTTGCGATCACTCAGGGGACCCAGGGCGGTGTGGTGTCCTACGAACGCCATCCGTTTGTGCCCCAGGCTGCGAAGGTATTCGGAAACGCGCTCGACGCCCTTCCGGTAATTTGACTTGATGCTGAGGATGCTGCGACGCGGCGAGCCTACGTCGTACACCACGGTCCGGATCTTACGCTCCTCGAGCTCATCCAGAATGGCCGGTTCGATTTCCGAAACCACCAGCGCCAGCCCGGCTACGCGGCGGCCCAGCATGATCCGTACACTTGACTGGAGCCACTGCGAATCGTAATCAGTGTTCGCCACCAGTACTTCGTATCCGTTGGCGTGAGCCTCCTGTTCGAGCACGCGGAAAATATCGAGGAAAAAGGGATTTTCGAGGTTGGAAACAATCAGCCCCAGGGTCCGGCTGACACCGCCAGCCAGGGCGCGCGCATGCACATTGGGGTAATACTTCAGTTCCTCAATGGCTTTCAGCACGCGGGTCCGCGTGCTGCTTTTGACCACGCCGATATTGTTCAGGACGCGTGAAACCGTGGCGGGCGAAACACGCGCCCTTCGAGCAACATTTTCCAGGCTCATTCGTTCAGGCCAGCAGCCTTTGGATACTGCTCCGGGCGCCCAAGTCTTCTGTAAAAGGCAACTTCTATGCTAACCGATTCACCTGGATCACATCACTACAGGGGAGAGGTTTGCAGGAATTGAGCTTCTAAAGATCAAGCTGGGGCTCCAGGACCAAGGGATCTTGGGCAATGGACCGCCAGGCCTTTCGAGAACCGTTCGAGCCAATTATGCAGGAGCAGCCTGCCTATCCATCCAGCGGCTGGAAGTCTTGGCCAGAAGCAACATCTCCAGATGCGCTTGTCTATACTTACCATTAGCACGGTTTTTTGTTTTTCTGTATGCGCTTTCATGCAGAGCAGGGCAAGACGGACCCCTGAAAGTCCTCTCTGGCCATTTTCTGAAGGGGCATGGAAGTCGCAGCGTTCTGTCGGTGGATGACTCAGACACTGCATGGCCGAAAATTATGCCCGCCTGCGGATCGACTCTCGATTTGAGTGAGAACAAGAGGAGGAAGAGATGAAGGTACGTTCCACCCGAAGGCGAGGAAGAGGGTTTGAGGGCGCCCGGGACGTGGCGGACCGAGGCGGGCACAGGGCAAGCAGCAGGCGCCTATTGGAGATGATGGCTGCTAGAATCCGCGAGAAACCCATGGGACGCACTCTACTTGCCATTGTTTTGGGTTCGGCGTCGCTGCTTGCGCTCGATGGCGATGTCGGGATCCATGATCCATCCACTATCGTTGTGGCGGGAGGGAAGTTTTACACTTACGGAACTGGCGGAACGTCGCTGGTTTCCGACGACGGTTGGACGTGGCGCAGGGGGGCCGCGTTGCCGCTTCGACAATTGGCCCCGGATGTAATTCACATCGGGGACCGCTATTACCTCTACACGGCGGCGAACAGCGGCCAGACCAAGGCGGATGTCAGCATGATCTGGACGAAGAGTCTTGACCCTGGCTCGCCGGATTACAAGTGGTCCGAACCTGTTGTCGTCGCCTCGTCGGATGGTATCGAAGACGCGAATGCCATCGATCCGGGTATCCTGCTGGATCCCACAGATAGCCGCTTATGGCTGACGTACGGCTCCTATTTCGGATACATCCGGCTGGTGGAGATGGATCCGAAAACCGGAAAGCGGCTTCATCCAAATGAGGTGCCGCGCAATATCGCAATCAATTCGGAAGCCTCCGTCATGATCTATCACGATGGCTGGTATTACCTGCTGGTGACGCACGGCAGCTGCTGCCGTGGCGCGGATTCCGGGTATAACATCCGGGTGGGCCGTTCGAAGAAGGTGACGGGTCCATTCATCGACAACATCGGTGTGGATATGATCCAGGGCGGCGGCAAGTTGTTTGCGGGCTCGGGCGCGCGCGTGATCGGCGCCGGGCATTTCGGCCTGCTGGACCTTGGCGACGGAGTGCAGAAGTTCTCCCTGCACTATGAGGCGGATCTAGATCGCGGCGGCGCCAGCGTGCTGGATATTCGTCCCTTGTTGTGGAGAGATGGCTGGCCCGTCGCGGGTGAAAACGCGAAAGAGGGGACGTACCAGATCGAATCTCTGCGTACGGGCACGGTTCTCGAACTAGCCGTCGAGGGCGTGCCGGTCGGTGGCCGGCGAACCGGGCGCGGCGGAGGGCCTGGTGGAGGACGTGGCGGAGCGCCCGGGGCGGAAGGAGGACGCGGAGGCTTGTTTGCCGGAACCGGAGGCGTGATTCCTCCGCAGGATCCCGCCGCGGTTTCGGCCGCCTGGCCCAAGGGCAATCTGGAGCCGCGCATGGGGAACTACATGAGTCAGGCCCAGCAAAAGTGGACCATTACAACGGTGCCGGGCGGTGGCGGCTATCCCGGCTCGCCTTATTTCAAGATCGCGATCGCGGGCACGGACCGGACGTTGGCGGCTACCGCGGAGGGCGAACTCGTCGTGGTTCCTGCGTTCAGCGGAGCACCCGAACAGTTGTGGCGTCTAGACCAGCTTGCCGACGGAAGCTGGCGCATCATGCCGAAGTCTGTGCCGAATTCCGTGCCTGGCTCGAAAGAGCCGCTGAGTCTTTCGGCGGTCGGCAGCAGTTTTGCGACACTAGCCAAGTTCGATCCGGCCAGCGAGAAACAACACTGGATCCTGAAAGCCCCCTAGGAGCAATACATGCGTACCTTCAAACGCGATGCTTCTTCTCTTGTGCTTGTTCTGGCGGCCGCAGTGGTCCTGCTGGCGAGTGCGGTGACGGGCGGTGCTGCTGCTGTTCCCGCCAGCACCTTATCGGCGCCCAAGACAGCGGAAATGAAACCCGGGCCCGATGGCTTCATCCGGCGCTGGCTGCTGCTGGAACCGATCGCCGCCACAGGCCTTACAGACAGTATTGTTCAGGCTGCGGTGAAGAAAGGCCCCTTTGGGACCGAACTCCCGGCCGTCCCGCGCGATGGAGAGAAGGTGAACGTGGAGAGTGCGCAACTCGCCTGGCACGCAGTGGACACGTCCAACTACAACGTCAACTTGTTTCATTTCGCGCGTTCCCTGGACAAGAACACTTCGAATGTATTGTTCTGGGTCGTGACCGTGGTCCAGGCCCCGCGCGAGATGCGGGACGTCCGGCTGGCCATCGGCTCCAATGCGGCTTCTGTTTGGTGGGTGAACGGTCAAGAGGTGATCGGGATTTATGGGGATCGTCAGGCAGTGATCGATGACGGCGTATCGAAGCGCCTCACGTTAAAGAAGGGACCCAACGTGATTCGCGCGGCCGTGGTCAATGGCGGGGGAGCGACCGATTTCTGTGCCCGGATTCTCGACGCCAGCGACAAGCCGATCACGGATTTCGTGGTGAACCTTCGCCCGTAGAATCCCGGCCGCATACCAACTATGAAGAAGGTTTGCGGCTCGAGACTATGCTCATGTATACTGCCCGCTGGCCCACAGAAACTCCGCATTCAGTCAATGAGGTAGACAATCCGCCATGCGAATGAACCCTACGATCCTATTCCCACTATTCCTGAGCGCTTTGCTGGCGCAAGACACCGGAACGGCGCA
>DATIRX010000176.1:0-11658 GCA_035469225.1 Bryobacteraceae bacterium | reverse complement strand
CCGACTTGTTATAGGAGACGCCCAACCCGGCGCGAATTACGGTCTTCGCTGTGATCTGGTATGCGACTCCCAGCCGCGGACCCCAGGCATAGGGATAGTTGTGAGCAAGGTCGCACTGACAACGTCCGGGTTTGTAACCGTCGTACACTACCGCGCCCAGCCGACCGCCCGCACTGGGGTTGACCGTATTCGGTCCGAACACGCCATAGTAGCCGTTCCCATCCCGCAGGTACGTGCCGAAATCGTAGCGCAGACCGTAATCCAATGTGAGCTTGCGAGTGATCTTCCAGGTGTCCTGGGCGAATCCGGAGAGAGTATGGGATCCCATGTGGGTAACGGATCGAACGGCGGTCTGGCCGTTATTCACTCCGCCCAGGAAGAAGCTGGCGTAGTTGAAGCCGGGCTGCGCGGCCAGGCTCACGCCATTGAGAGCCGGAAGTCCGGATTCGATCGCGGTGAATGTCAAATAGCCGTTTGCATAGGTACCGTTGCGATTCAGGTATCCATTCACCAGGAGTTCTCCGCCGAACTTGTAAGTGTGGTTGTTTCGGACCCAGGTCAAGCTGGCGTTGGCCGTGGGCTTATAGTAATTCAGGTTGATGTCCTGTCCCGGGCCCATACCCGCTGCCATGCCACCCTGGGCGTTGCTCATGCCGCCAAAGACCGGGAACAGATTGTTATTGGTTCCGCGCAGGCCGATCAACGCGACCGGATCGTAGCGATTATGCGGCTGCCAGTTATGCAGCCCTAACACGCCGGCGCCGAAATGCAGCAACACGGACGGCGTCAAGGTCTCATCGAAGTTCAGGCGCACGGTGTGCGATTTCAGCAAGCTGGGAAGTCCGCCGCGGATGGGATCCGGCAGAATGTTGACGTTGGGATTGTCCTGCGAATTGTAGGACCAGAATCCGGAGATTTTCGCACTCGAGCTGAGCTGGTAATCGCCCTTGACGGAGGGAATCGTGGTGCTCTTCGGATTGACGAAGGACCGGGAAAAATTATTGGTAAGGCCGGAGGCGGTCGGCAGCGGAATCAAGTCCTGAACTCTCTTCGCGACCGGATCCATGTCCGTCAGCGGCACCTGGTTGTTGGTGTATGGATCCCGATAACGGAGCCCATCCGGCCCAATTCGGTCGGTGGTCGGATTGTAGACCACGTTTTCGAAGACCTGCCGGCCGAGTCCGTCGGTGGTCAGAGCACCTCGCGTAGTGCGAGCCCCGCTGAAATCTCCCGCACGATACCCCAGCGTCGGGAGAGTCGTGGTGGCGGCGTTGTTGACCGTGGTTTCGCGATACTGCTCGTAACCAAAAAAGAAAAAGGCCTTGTTCCGTCCGTCAAACAGTTTCGGTATATACACCGGACCGCCGACCGTAAAACCCAGATCGTTTCTTCGCTGGCGGGCCCGGATCAGTTGACCGGATTTCCGGCTATCGGTCAGGCCCGCGTCGGTAAACGGCTGGCCCGCGTTGAGGAATTCGTTGACGAAATAGTCGTAGACCGTTCCGTGAAGCTGGTTGGTGCCCGACTTCATGGTGAGATTGAACACGCCGCCGCCGGCCAGCCCGAATTCGGCCGAGTAGTTACTGGTCTGGATGGCGAACTCCTGAATCGAGTCCACGCTCGCCTGGGTCTGGGATTGGGTCGAGTACCAGCCGTTGGTCGCGTCCTGGCCGTCGATCCGCATGGCTTGTGAGTTGGTCGGGTTCCCGTTGATCCGTATCGAGGAATCGGTGGCGTAATTGGATCCCGGCAGCAGCTGGACCACGGCATAAGGATTGCGAATACCGGACGCGCTGGCACTGGCGCCGATCCCCAGCACCGGCAGATTGTTCATGGTGCTGGTGGAGACGGTATGGCTCAACTCCCCGCTCTCGGTTTTCAGCAAGGGGGCGGCTTCGGAGACCGTGACGGATTCGGAACTCGAACCGACTTCCAGAAGGACATCGACGCGGAAGGTCTGGGCAACGCCGACGGTCAGACTTTGACGGACGTATTTCTTGAACCCCGCCACGTTGACGGACAACTCGTATTGTCCGGCGGGCAGCTGGGCGATGGTGTAATTGCCGGTGGCGGAGCTGGCCACGCGGTTTACGATGCCGGTTTCCACGTTTCTGATTTCAATGGGAGCGCCTGCGACGACCGCGCCTGCGGGATCCGAAACGGTGCCGGTGATGGTGCCACGGTCGCTTTGGGCAAAGATCGCCAACGCGAATGAGAATGAGCAAACCGCGAGCTTCAAGAATCGCATGGACTAACCTCCTCAAGCGGTCCGGCCGGACCAAACCGCAGGGAAAAAGTCTATTCCTAAGCGATCACGTCGTCAAGGGGACAGAGGATAGGAACAGAGGTTAGGGAGACCAGTCATCCCGCCGGAACTGTATGCGCCTCGGCACTCCCCTGTTCCGCCAGCGGGCCAAGGATCCCGAGAGCCCCGCAGGGTCGTCATTTCGCCCGATTCCAGCACGCCTATAGGCCCGAGCCTCCAGCGCCGATAGATGGGAAGCATGAACACCGGAGGTGTTTTTCTGTGATCCCCGTCCAGGACGCGACTGAATCTAAAACTCTGGTCCCCAAGGTGCCGGACTCGGCCGAAGCCCTCGGAGTTTCCTCCTCGGCGATCGAGCAGCTCATCCTTAAGCACTTGTATTTTCACAATGAAATGCTAGGGCGCGAACTGGCCGGCCAGCTGGGATTGCCGTTCAGCTTGATTGACGGACTACTGGAAAATCTTAAGCGCCAGCATACCATCGCCGTTAAAAAGTCCCTGGGGATGGGGAACGCGTCGGGAGTATTCGCCCTCACCGAAAGCGGCCGGACCCTCAGCCGGGAGGCGCTGGAAAGCAACCAATACGCCGGTCCCGTCCCGGTGCCCCTGGAGCAGTATTCCGACATGGTTCGGAGGCAGCGGCTGGCGGAGAACTGGCTGAGCCCCGAAGCGCTGGACGCGGCGTTCACGCACCTGGTGGTGGCCGAAGATATCATCGAACAGCTGGGGCCGGCAGTGAACTCGAACAAGTCCTTCCTGATTTACGGCCAGCCCGGCAATGGAAAAACCGCGCTGGCGGAAGCCTTCCTGCACATCGATACCGACCCGATTTATATGCCCTACGCGATCGAGTGCCAGGGCAACATTGTGCAGCTGTATGACCCGATCTACCACAAAAAAATAGAAGCCGCCGCCGCGCCGGTGTCGGCCCTGGACATCGGAGCGACTTTCGATGGCCGCTGGTTCCAGTGCAAGCGTCCTTTCATCATCACCGGAGGCGAGCTTACGCTGGACATGCTGGATCTCAGCTTCAACAAGGTCTCCAAGGTGTACGACGCTCCGTTCCAGCTCAAAGCCAACAACGGGATTTACTTGATCGACGACTTCGGCCGCCAGCGGGCAACCCCGGCAGAAATCCTGAACCGCTGGATCGTCCCCATGGAACGCCGCGTGGACTACCTGAGCTTCGAGACGGGCGGGAAAATGACCGTGCCGTTCGAAGCTTTTCTGATTTTTTCAACCAACCTGCGTCCGGATCAGCTGGGCGATGAAGCCTTCCTCCGCCGCATCCAATATAAGATGTTCCTGCGCAGCCCGGATGCTCAGGAATTCATCGAGATCTTCAAACGCTACGCCGAATCGCGCGGCCTGGAATGCCCTCCGGGACTGGCCGAGCACTTCGTGCAGAAGCATTACATCGACGGCAGCAAACGCCTGCGGCGCTGTCATCCGCGCGACGTGATTTCGCACGCCATCGACGTGATCCACTTCCAGCGCCAGGTGATGACGCTGAACGAGAAACTCCTGGATCGCGCGTTCCGCAGCTGCTTTGTCGAGCACGCCGACATGAACGATTAAATCGTTTCAATGTCTGTGAATTGACCGTTCGGAATCCGCGGATCAGGGCATAATGGACCCGTATGGGTCTCCGCTGGATCGCCGCCGTTCTTGCTCTTTCCCCGATGGTATTCGCACAGGACGATGCCGGCGAAGTGCGCGGCCGCGTGGTCAGCTCGCGCGGCAACGAAGCGCTGGGACAAGTACAGATTACGCTGACCGGTGCGGGGTTGAACATGCCTCTGCGAGCGGTCACAGCGGACGACGGCAGTTTTCGCATCCCCGCAGTTCCGCCCGGCAACTATGTATTGCAGACCGCAGCCGTCGATTTCTATGTGGTCCGCAACGAGTTTGCCTTGGCTGCGAGCGAAACCAAGACCTTCAATGTAGTGCTCACCTCCTCGACCGATCAACGCAAGGACGCCGTGGTGGTTTCGGCAGGCGCATTCAACGTCGCCACGGAGACCAACTCCGCGGCCATCACGCTCGAAGGCGAGGAGCGCAAGAATCTCGCCAGCGTACTGGCCGACGATCCCCTGCGGGCCGTGCAGAGCTTGCCGGGCGTGACGTCCAACAACGATTTCTCTTCGGAGTTCTCGCTGCGCGGCGCGCCTTTCCGCCGCATCGGCCTGTATCTGGACGGCGTGCTGCTGCATTCGCCGTTTCACACCACCGACGGCGAAGCCGACAACGGATCGCTGACCATCTTCAATGGCGACACCACCGACGACATGACGTTGTTCGAGGGCGCCTGGCCGGTGCGTTATTCCGATCGTACGGCGGGGATCCTGGCGGTGGATACGCGCGAGGGCAATCGCCAGGAGGTGCAGGGCCGCCTGACGGCCAGCGCCTCGAACGCGGGCGGGCTTTTCGAGGGACCCATCGGGAAGAACAAGAGAGGTTCATGGCTGGTGGCGTTCCGCAAGAGCTACCTGCAATACATCCTCAACCGGATCGATTTTGGCGATCAGGCGCCGATGTCCTTCGGCTTTACCGACGGGCAGGCTCGCCTTACCTACGACCTGACTCCCAAGCACACCATCAGCCTGAGCGATGTAGAGGGTGCCTCGGATGTAAACCGGACTCCGTTTCGCGATGAGCTAGGCGTTAATTCGGTGATGACCAGCGGATTCCGATTCTCGCTGCTGAACCTGGGGTCGCGCTACGCACCCAGCCAGCGCGTGCTCATCACCAATCATCTGGCGTGGTCGCGCGAACGGGGCGAAGTGGCGAATCGGGACAATGCCCTGCTCAACAGGCAAGCCTATGGCGAGTGGACCTGGCATGGAGACGCGAGCGTGGCATGGTCTGCGAACGCGAAAAACACCCTGGACTTTGGCGGTGAGTTTCGGCGCCAGCGCCAGGACGGCAACGCGACCCAGTTCATCTACACGCCCGTGCTGACTCCCGCGAGGGATGTCTTCCGCGGCACCGGAAGTCATGCGGGCGGCTACGTGCAGCAGTCTTACGGTTTTGCTTCCGATAAGATTCGCGTGACCGCCGGGGTTCGCCGCGACGAGTTCAGCGCCAGCCCGGCAGAAGTCACATCCCCCTATGCCAGCGCCGCGTTTGTGCCGTGGCCCAAGACCCATGTTCAACTGGATTGGGGACAGTATGCCCAGTTCCCGGAATTGAGCCAGATTTTTTCCGTGTTCACGCATGGCGCAATCCTGCCGGAGCGGGCGACGCACTATGAAGCGACGGTGGAGCAAGGGTTAGACGAGCGCACGCGTATCCGGGTGGAGTTCTACGACCGGCAGGATCGCGATCTGCTGGCTCGCCCGCTGCTCGATCCCCGCATGCTGGTGAGCGGGCTTATCTTCAATGCCGTGCCGAACGCGCCTTTGCGCAATTCCCAACGAGGTTACGCCCGAGGCGCACAGGTGTTTCTCCAGCGCCGCACAGCCAACGGCTTCACCGGGTGGATTTCCTACGCCTATGGACGCGCGGTGATCGAGGACGGAGATCTCGGCGTGCGGTTTCCATCGGACTACGATCAGCGCCACACCGTCAACGCGTACGTCAGCCGCCGCCTGCGGCCGAGCGTCAACGTAAGCGCTCGCTTCACGTACGGCAGCGGGATGCCTTTACCCGGCTTCTACCGGCACGATGGCACCGCATATTTTCTGGCGTCCGAGCGCAACGCATTGCGCGCCCCCAATTACGAGCGTACGGATCTGCGGCTGAACAAAGCCTACGTGCACAGGAAATCCAAGGCGACGCTGTTTGCCGAAGTGGTGAATCTGACCAATCATCACAATCGAGATTTCGATTCGGCGGGTCCTTACGATAGCGTCACCGGGCGGAGTTACCCGAACTTCTTCAGCATGTTCCCGATCTTGCCTTCGGCCGGGATCGTGTACGAATTCTGATCATTCGCCGATGATCTTTACGAGGACACGCTTGCGCCGGCGGCCGTCGAACTCGCCGTAGAAGATCTGCTCCCAGGGGCCGAAGTCCAGCTTGCCGGCCGAGATGGCCACTACCACTTCGCGGCCCATGATCTGCCGCTTCATGTGGGCGTCGGCATTATCCTCGCCGGTGCGATTGTGCTGGTATTGCGAGGTGGGTTCGTGCGGGGCCAGCGCCTCCAGCCACGTTTCGTAGTCCTGGTGCAAGCCGCCCTCGTCGTCATTGATGAATACGCTGGCGGTGATGTGCATGGCGTTCACCAGCACCAATCCCTCGCGCACGCCGCTTTCCCGGAGGCAGGCTTCCACCTGGCGTGTGATATTAACGAACGCCCGGCGCGTGGGAACTTCGAACCATAATTCTTTCCGAAAGCTTTTCATCGACCCCAGAGTATCTATTGTTTTTGCAGGTGGGCGCGGTCCTTCTCGTTCTCGTCGCAGTAGCTTTCGAAGATGTCGGAGCCGGGCAGAAGATCGTGGGGGACCTTGATGGTAAACGGTTTCGTGTACATCTGGGGGTCCTCGAAGGTCATTTCGACATCCAGGTGCCCGAAGTCCCGGCGGCGGAAGCGTTCGGTGACGCGCAGGGCTTCGCTATGTGGATGGCCCATTCCATCGAGCGGAGTCTTATCGTTAAAGCCCGCGGTTTCCACCACGAACACATCGCGTTCCCAGTGGCCGACTGAATAGCCGTGGAAAGCCGGATAGTCAAACTCCTTGGGCAGGACCCGTCCATCGGAGTAAATCTGCCGATGGATATTGTCCACTTCATAAAGGATCATGGTCAGCTTGGGCGCCTGCACGATCTTGATCGGCTCGGAAAGCAGATCGGCGAGAGGGAAGCCGGGATGACCCATGCAAACATCGGCCGGGTTTCGGGCCGCAGCGCGCTTGAGACGATCCAGCGCCTCCGGACGCATGGGCACTTCGTTCGGCTTGAAGTCCACGAAGATGTTGACCCCGTACTTGTGCTGGGTGCCGATCTCCATTCCGGGCACGTCCACTTTGACCGCTTCATCGATGCGCTGGCCGTAGAGGCGCCTCATTTCCGCAACGGATGTGAGCTCGTGCATCCAGACACCGGAGAGATCCGGCTTGCCGTCCACCGCGCGCGGTGCTGGAGCGTTCAGATTAGGTTTGCCGTCGCGCGTGCGGGGCGTTCCAGGTGTCGGAAAGTTCAACCATTGCGCGTACGCACCGGTCGCAGCGAGCGTCAGGCAGAGCAGCAGCCGCTGACCTTGAAACATTTGAAAAATGATAACATTTGAATCTGCCAAAAGCAGTCACCCTCGACGCCCTGCGAAAAATCGCGCGGAGTCTCCCTGATGTGGAGGAGACTACACCCCATGGCTCGCTGGCGTTCAAGTTACGAGGAAAGCTGTTCGCGTGGATGCCGGTCAAGAAATCGGTCGAACCGGGCACACTCGCGATTCGTATCGATTTTGATCGTCGTGCGGACCTGATCGCCGAAGCTCCGGAAGTCTACTACCTGATCGATCATTACAAGGACTATCCGGCTGTGCTCGTCCGCCTGTCCCGCATCGAAACCGATGCGCTTCGAGACTTGCTGCGGGGCGCGTGGCAATTCGTAAGCGCGACGACCAAAGTAAAGCGAACAATTCGGAAGAGGGATTCCAAGCCGGCGCTCTAGACCAGCACGCCTGAAGCGCCGGCGCCGCGTGCCCTGCCGCCTTGTTGTTTTTCGCTGTACATCCTCTGGTCGGCCGCGGCCAGCAGAGCTTCGGCATCCTCGCCATCGGCTGGGAAATATGCCACGCCCACGCTGATGCCCAAAAACCCTTCGCCCACGGTCTCATAACCCGCCCGCGATACGGCCGCGGCCAGCTGCTCCACTTTGCTGTTCACCGACTCGGGCTGCTGTCCGGGCATGACGATGACGAACTCGTCGCCGCCCAGTCTCGCCACCGTGTCGTATTCGCGGCAGTGCGATCGAAGTTCTCGCGCCACCGCTCGAAGTACGCGGTTGCCTTCCAGATGGCCGAAGCGGTCGTTGATCTGCTTGAACCCATCCAGATCGCAGACCAGCACCGCGATGGTTTGATTCGACCGCCTGGCGCGCGACAGCTCCGAATCCAGATGCAGAAAAAGCGAGCGCGCGTTGGGCAGTTCCGTCAACATGTCGGTAACAGCAGAGCGCTCCGCTTGCCGGTACTTCAGCGCGTTCTCCACCGATACCGCGACCTTGGTGGTCACCGCGGAAAGGATTCGCAGATGTTCTTCCGTGAACGCGTTGGCGGCCTGGGAATACAGGCACAATACGCCGACCACGCCGCTGAAACCTTCGAGCGGGATCACCAGGGAGGACCGCAAGGAAGTCGCACCGCCCACGCTGACCCGGCCCGGGTGACTCAGGGGATCTTCATTCAAGGAGGGAGTCGCGGTAGCGGCGGCCCGGCCGCAGATACCTTCGCCCCAGGGGACAATGGCCGATCCAACCTGGTGGCAGTCAACGCCGGTGGCATATTCCGCCTCCAGACGATCCTCGCTGCGAATGTAGACCGCCATGGTGTCGTGCGGGCACAACTGTTTGACATGCACCGCCAGCACCGAAAACGTTTCGTCCAAGCTCAGAGAATTGCCCAGGTCCTGGGCCAGCGCGAGCAACTGCTGCACTTCCAGCCGCGCGGCGGCGATGGGGGAAGCGAAGCGCGCAGGACCTGTGTCCGGATCTTCGGTGCGGCTTTCCAGTCCCCGGTAATGGCTCGCCAGGATATCGATCACTTTTGGATCGAAGCTTTTCCCGGATTCTGCTTGCATGTGTTCAATTCCTTCCTGAAGGGTATAGGCCCGCCGGTAGCTGCGGGTGGAGACCAGCGCTTCCAGGCAATCGACAGCGGCCAGGATGCGCGCGCCGAGCGGAATCTGCTCGCCGCGCAAACCGGCGGGATATCCGGTGCCGTCCCACTTTTCGCGTTGCGACCGCACCATGGGCGCAGCCGGGTATGGAAATCCTGCCTGTTCGATGATCTCGGCGCCTGCTTGCGGGTGGACTTGCAGCTTTTCAAACTCGGCCTTGGTCAGCCGCCCCGGCTTGGAAAGTATATGTTCGGGCACGGCCAGTTTGCCCACGTTGCGCAGCAGCACTGCCGTGCGCAGCGCCAGCAATTCCGGGCCGGACAATCCCATGCGCCGGCCGATTTCAAGTGCGTCGCTCCACACGCTGCGCTTGTTCCGGCAGTGTTCCGGATCGCGGCCTTCGATGGCCCCGGCCAGCGATTCCATGGTGCGAAAATGCAGGGCGCTCAGTTCTTCGACCTGTCGGCGCTGCTGCTCGGTACGCTCCAGATACAGCTTGTAGGCGTGAACCATCCAATACAGCATGGGGACCACCAGCAGGCTGATCTCCCAGCCGTTGTGCCGGTCGGCAATGGTCAGAAGACCAGCGGCGCTGCCGCCGGCGACGTAATGCGGAAAGGTCCAGAAGAGCGACTGCTTCCACGGCTTTTCCTGCGGATCGGCAGCCAGCTGCGCCAGACTGATGACTCCGAAATAGACAATCGCGGCCAGAACCATAAGCAGCGGGGAGGATGCCGTGCCGGGAATGTGATACACCACGTAAGCGGTACAAGTAGCCAGCACCGCCACGGCGCCATAGAGTACGGTAGTCATCGCGTCTGGACGCGGCCTGGTCCACAACAGGCTTTCGACGATAGCGCTTATGCAGGCGATGACAGCCATCTCCGGCCAGCTCAGCATCGTCAGTCCAAGCAAAAGAACAAAAAAACGAACCGAAATCCGTGTTGCCAGCCCGCGCAAGCGGATTTGCAGGAAACCTGCCAGCGCGGCGGCGGCCAGGAAGCCCGCCAGCCGGACTGGATCGCTGCTCGCCGCGTGGCCCAAACTCCATTGGCTCAGCGCGGCGAGCAGCGTTCCGTATCCAGCGGCCATCAGGGCGAGGGAGTGGAGCTTCACCGAAGATTGCAAGGCAACTCGCCCACCATTGAGCCGGGCAGTTTCCCAGATCGATAAGTCTATTGAGATACGTGAGTTGTCAACAAAGTCCTAAGGTCCCGGCGGAGTGGTGGTAAATCAGGATGGGGACATTCCGTCGCGCGTGGGGCGGACACTTTGTCTTACGCTAGGCCCGACTATGATCGCGCCTGCCGCATCCCCGATCCGCGCACAAAACCCGACATGGGCGGCGGAGGAGGAAGAGGCTCGGGAGCGGGAGCGGGCTTCTTGGGCCGGGCATCCAGGCGGCTGAGAATCAGCGCGTCCTTGGCGCGCTGGAACTTGGGCGTGCCTGGGGTTACGCCGGTGGCGGCCACGGCTTCGTCAGTCACTTCCAGCGCGGTCGGCAGGTATTTCTGGAAGTAATTCCGAATGCGGTCGTGCACGATCCGCTGGGAGGAATAAACCGCCAGATACAGCATCTGTTCTCCAGCCGCGTTGGATAGCACCGTATAAAGCTGGGACGCTTTTTGCAGCTTGGGACTCTTCAGCTCACGCTCCAGCTTCTTGGCGGAAACCACGACTTTGTCCGGAGCGGCCGCTTCCACTTTGGTCAGATCCGCGGCTGCGATCAGCGCGTTGCGTTCCTTGGAATTGAGCTTCTCAAACAGGACGTACAGGAATAACGCCAGCGTATTGATGCGGAACTCGATTCCGAAGGGCACCATGTGGCGCGCCTTTTGCAGCTTGGCGAACGTAGGCAGATTCAGTTTCGCTCCGGTCAGCACCGGCGAGTACAGCTCGATGAGCTTTTCCTGTTCCAGGGCGGCGAGGAGATCGTGGGAATCCGGCTCCGCGGCGATGTTCCGCAGCTCGCGCCCCAGCGACTCGGGGGTCACCTTCGTGAGCATGTCCGCTTCCCGGGCGTTTTCGTATTGGAGGCGCGTGCGCTCGTCGATGGTGTACCCCAGGCGCACTTTGAAGCGGATCAGCCGCAGCATGCGCGAAGGATCGTCATAAAACGAGTAATTGTGAACGGCCCGCAGCTCTTTCCGCTCAATGTCGCCCACGCCGTTGGTCGGATCCACCAGCAGACCCAGGGACGCCTTATTGAGAGAGAGCGCGACCGAGTTCACCGTGAAATCCCGGCAGCGCAGATCTTCGTAGACGGTGGACGGCTCGATCAGAGGTTTACCGCCGGCCTTGGGGAATCGTTCCGAGCGGGCCATGGCGATCTCCACCGTCACTCCGCCCTCGCATCGAAGCTGTGTGGATTTCTTGGTCTCATCGGTCGAGAGCACCACGCCGCCGTGCTTCTGCGTCAGGACCTTGACCAGCTTGGCGGGATTGCCTTCCACGGTGAAATCCAGATCGCGCACCGGAAATCCGCCCAGCACATCGCGCATAGCCCCGCCGGTCAGATACAGGCTCAGGCCGGTAGCGGCCGCGGCTGCCTGCATCTGTCCCACCAGCCGATATTGTTCCCCGGTCAGGTGGCTTTCCAGCATGAAC
>DATIRX010000175.1:0-3271 GCA_035469225.1 Bryobacteraceae bacterium | reverse complement strand
GTCGCCCGCGCTAAAGGCGTGTCGCGATATCCTCCGGTCGAGCGACGTCAGGCGAAGTTCGTCCACCTCGCGACGCTCAGCTTCCAGGGCATCCAGTTCGGTCCGAAATCCAAGTTGCGCCGTACACAAATCCTCTGCGTGGCCCCTTATGCCCTGCTTGATGGTATTTGTTTCTCGGGTCCAGAGAGCCGTAAACATTGGGCTCTGAGAGGGGGCTGGACAAAAGTAGGGCTTTGGTTTAGAGTATGATTTGTTTCTCAAGTCGCTCAACCCTATTCGGCGGATCAAGGAACTGGCGCAGCAGCTACGCCGAGCCCTTGAGCAACGGGATCAGGCGCTGCAGGATAAGCAGCGTCTAGAGAGCGAAAATGCCCAGCTGCGGGAAGAGATTGGGCGCCTACAAAAGGAATTGGAGGGTGCACAGCGGGCGGCCCGGCGTCAGGCAGCCCCGTTTTCGCGAGGCCCGGGCAAGAGTCATCCGCAATCTCCAGGCCGCAAACCGGGCACCCGCTACGGAAAGCATCGCCGTCGGCCTGTGCCAGAGCGTGTGGATGAGGAGATTCCAGTACCGGTTCCGGCGCAGTGTCCGGCGTGCGCCGGCCCCCTGACGCTGGAGCGGATCGAGCCGCAATATCAGGAAGAGATCGTGCGCCGGACGTGGGTGCGGCGGTTTGACATTCCCATCTGCCGATGCAGGCAGTGTGGAACGCGGGTGCAGGGGAGGCATCCACTCCAAACCTCCGATGCGATCGGAGCGGCGGCGGTACAGGTAGGGCCGGAGGCGGTGAGCCTGGGAGTGCTGATGAACAAGCTGCAGGGCTTGCCGCATGCCGATGCCGCCGCCATTCTGCGGCAGGGCTTTGGATTGATCATGAGCCGGAGCGGGATTTGCCGGGCCATCCAGCGGGTGGCGCGCAAAGCGGAAGCCACCTGGCATGCGCTGCGGGATGCGGCGCGGCGCAGTGCGCTGGCGCATATGGACGAGACCGGCTGGAAGGTGGAGGCGCAGTTGCATTGGCTCTGGGCGGTGGTGACCGAACAGATCACCTTCTGCGAGATTCTGCCAGGGCGCGGGTTTGCCGAGGCGTCGGCGATCTTGGGCGAGGAGTACGCAGGCTGGTTGATTCACGATGGCTTGCAGATTTACTACAAATTCCTGAAGGCGGCGCATCAGAGTTGCGTGGCGCACTTGATCCGCCGCTGCCGGGATTTGGTGGTGGTGGCGACACCGGCCGCCGCGCGTTTTCCGCTGGCCGTCAAGCAACTGTTGGAAGAAGGGCTGGCCTTGCGAGACCGGTATCTGGATCAGAAGATCTCGCTGCATGGGCTGTGGACGGCCACCGGCCGGCTGGAAGCCAAACTGGACCGCTTGCTGGCGCGGAGCTATCGGGACCCGGCCAATCGGCGGTTGGCTAATCACCTGCGCCACGAACGCCCCTATCTGTTCACGTTTCTGTACTGTCCGGGTTTAGTGGATGCCACCAATAATCTGGCGGAACGGGTAATGCGCCTGTTGGTAGTGATTCGCAAGAATTGGGGTGGCAACCGGACCCAGCATGGGGCTCGGGCGCAGGCCGTTCTCACCAGTATCTTGCTGACGGCACGGCAGCAGGACAAGGATGTCTTCGAGTTGTTGACCGATCTGCTGCGCTCGCCGCAACCGAAACTCCTGGATATCCTCCCGGAAGTCGAGGTCGTGACCGGAGCGCACTGGGTGGATGCGGTGGCCACGGGTGGGCGGGCAGCAGGAGGCGGACCGGCAGTGGAGGGGCGGGCAGCCATGGGTTTGCCTGGCCTGGCTGATGTTTCTGTTTTGCCGGGCTGGCGGCCTGCGGCAGAAACTCGACCTGTCTTCAGTTCGGCTTGAGGTCCGTTCGGCTCCCATGAGCACCCTGGTTCCAGTGACATATTGCGGGCGTACGTTCACGGCGCAGGAAATGGAACTGATGCGCTTGGTGGCGCAGGACTATGCCGGTCTGGGCGTCACCGAGATCGCCCGAACCATCTGCGAACTGCTGGAGTGGAAGCGCCCCAGTGGCGGGCTGAAGAATCACGAGTGCCGGCAACTGCTGGAGCGTCTGCAGGCGGAGGGAGTACTGATGCTGCCGGCCCTGCGGCCCTTGGGCGGAAAGGGGCCGCGCCGAGTGGAGCTATCTCAGCCACGTTTGGACCCGGAGCCGGTCGCGTGCGCGGCGCGGGAATGCGAACCGCTGGAGTTGGTCCTGGTGGAAGGCAAAGCGGAGAGCCGGAGGTGGCGCGAGCAGGTGGAACGCTATCACTATCTGGGATGCCGCGTGCCCTTCGGCGCGAACTTGCGCTATTGGGTGCGGAGTCGGGATCGGGAACTTGCCTGCCTGTTGTGGACATCGCCAGCCTGGAAAATGCAGGCGCGGGACGCTTGGATCGGGTGGAGCGATGAGGGGCGGCAACGCAACTTGCAAGGCATCGTCAACAATGGGCGTTTCTTGATTCTGCCGTGGGTCCGCGTCAAAGGGCTGGCGAGTAAGATCCTGGCGCTGAGCGCCCGGCAACTGCCGCACGATTGGCAAACCCGATATGGGCATCGTCCGCTGCTACTGGAAACTTTGGTGGATGCCAGCCGGTTTCGAGGAACCTGCTACCGGGCCGCCAACTGGATCCATGTTGGGCAGACTACCGGACGCGGTCGCATGGATCGAGAGCACAGAAACCATGGTCAAGCCATCAAGGACATCTTTGTGTATCCGCTGGTCCGCGATGCCCGGCGACACCTATGCGGCGATCCTAGAGGGTGTAAATTGAACTGTGTAAACGGCCATCGAAAGAACGACACTAAGGAGACACGATGGCCATCGACCTCGACCTCATTGACAAATTGCTGGCGGACTACAAGAAGCCTGAAGACATCGTTGGCGAAAACGGGCTGCTGAAGCAACTCACCAAAGCGCTGCTCGAGCGGGCCATGCAGGCGGAGATGACGGATCATCTCGGCTACGCGAAGCACGACCAGGCCGGCAACAATAGCGGCAACTCGCGCAATGGCAAAACGACCAAGGCCCTGAAAGGCGACTTCGGCGAGCTGCCGTTGGAGACACCGCGGGATCGGAATGGGACGTTCGAGCCGAAGATCGTCGCCAAAGGGCAGACCCGCTTCACGGGCTTCGACGACAAGATCGTCTCGATGTACGCGCGGGGAATGAGTACGCGCGAAATCACCGGACACCTGGAAGAGATTTACGGAGTGGAGGTGAGTCCGGCGTTGATTTCCAATGTCACCGAAGCGGTGATGGAG